>NZ_JAINEZ010000025.1:0-60122 GCF_019873065.1 Sphingobium sp. PNB | reverse complement strand
GATAGCCGTTCATTGCGTGCCTTCCTGGAAAAGGGATCAAACCCTTATAAAACCTAGGATTTCGCACTTCGAAATAGAATCCACCGGCAAGAATATCTGAGTTCGATAATAAGGATTATGTTAAATATGTGATGATCCTCGCATCCTCAATCTTCCACTATCCGGCTATGCTGCCGCGTATCGGGCATGCGGATATAGACGATCAGGGAGATGCCGATCATCACCGTCACATAGATGTAGAATGCCTGTTCTGCGCCGATCTGCTTGAACCAGAGCGCGACGAATTCCGCGGTGCCGCCGAACAAGGTGTTGGCCAGCGCATAAGGCAAAGCCACTCCCAATGCGCGGATATGGGCGGGAAACAATTCCGCCTTCACCACCGCGTTGATCGAAGTGTAGCCGGTCACGATCACCAGGCCGGCCATTACGAGCAGCCCCGCCGCCCACGGGTCCTTGGTGACGGCCAGCGTCGCGAAGATGGGATAGGTGCACAGGACGCCGAGCAGGCCGAAGCCGATCATCAGCGGCTTGCGCCCGATGCGGTCGGAAAGCGCCCCCGCGACAGGCTGAAGCAGCATGAAAAGAAAAAGCGTTATACCATTGATTTGCGACGCTGTTTCCCGGCTGAGGCCGCTGGTGTTGACCAGGAATTTCTGCATGTAGATGGAATAGGCGTAAAAGGCGATCGTGCCGCCTGCCGTCAGCAGCATCACCGTCAGCGTCTCGCGCGGATGCCGGGTCACGAGTTCCATGAATCCGGATTTGGGGGCGCCCTCCGCCTTGGCCACGGCAAAGCTCTGGGTTTCGGCCAGGCCGCGCCGCAGCCAGAAGACGATGATCGCCAGCGCTCCGCCGATCAGGAACGGAATGCGCCAGCCCCAGGCATCCAGTTCGGCCTCGGTCAGCATGGCCTGGAGCGCCAGCAGGACGCAGATGGCGACAAGTTGCCCCGCGATCAGGGTCACATATTGGAAGCTGGAGAAAAAGCCGCGGCGGTTGCGCCCCGCCATTTCGGACAGATAGGTCGCGCTGGCGCCATATTCGCCGCCGATCGACAGTCCCTGCATCAGGCGCGCAAGCACCAGCAGCAGGGGCGCGGCGACGCCGACGCTATCATAGGAGGGCGTGACGGCGATCAGCAAGGAGCCGGCGCACATCAGGGCCACGGACAGCGTCAGGCCGCTTTTCCGGCCATGGCGATCGGCATAGACGCCCATCAGCCAGGCGCCGATGGGTCGCATCAGAAAGCCTACGGCGAAAATCCCCGCGGCACTCAGCAATTGCGCCGTGCGGTCCTCGCTCGGGAAGAAATGCTGGGCGAAATAGAGGGTGAAGGCGGAATAGGCATACCAGTCATACCATTCGACCAGATTGCCGGTGGAGCCGCCGATGATGGCCTTCAGGCGCTGACGCTGATCGGGTGCTGCGGTCGATGACGTCATGGGGTCAGCACCATCTCTCCATTTTGCACGGACCAGCTTTTCAGGCGCGACAGCATGTTCATGCCGATCACATTGACCTCTCCGAAAGCCGGGGAAACGACGATGTCGAGATCGCTGGCCCGGATCGGGCCGACCACCAGCGTGGCGATGGTCGAGCGCTTGGCGTCGATCTTGCCGTTCGCGGTCATCATGCTGACGCCGGGCGCGTTCAGGTCGAAGTTCAGGCCGGAACTGCGGGCCGCCTCCACCGACAGGGCGGTGACGCTGGCGCCGCTGTCGATCAGAAAGCGCGTCGGGTTCCCGTTGACCATTCCCTCCACCCAATAATGGCCGTCGGGCGCGACCGGGATTCGCAAGGCCTGTCCCTCCACATGCGCGGACGGCAAGGCAGCCGGGGCGGCATTGGTCGACGCGGCATTGGTCGACAATGAAGGGGATTCGTCCCCTGCCCCATATAAGCGGCTGGAAAACAGACCGAACTTCTCGCCAGCCTTGAACAGCCCGAGGAGGACGGCGAAGATGACGATCCAGAGCATGGCCATGCGCATGAGCCCGCCCATCGGGGCGCGCCGGGCAATCAAGGCCGATCCGACCAGGACAAGCGCCAGCACATACCAGAGACTGGACATTGCCTGATCGCCATCCATCCCTGCCCCGCCCCCTATGTCGCGCCCAGTTCGGCCACCAGCCCGTCATAGCCCGGTTCGACGCCTTCGGGGAGTGTCCGGCGGAGCGTCGCATAATCCATGCTCTGGTCCATATGGATCAATATGGCACGGCGGGGCCTTACGGCTTGCACGGCATCCAGGGTAAGCGCCAGATGCGCGTGGGTCGGATGCGGCTTTTCCCGCAGGGCATCGACAACCCAGATGTCCAGCCCATCGTACAGCGCCAGCATGTCGACCGTTATGTCATGGAAATCAGTGGCATAGCCAATAGAATTACCATCATGCGTGAAGCGGAAGCCGGTGGAGAATATCTCGCCATGGGGCTGATCCGTGCAGGCGATGCCGATGTCCCCGATGCGCAGGCCATCCGGCAGCGCATGGGGTTCGATCGTCGGATGATAACCGTGACGCCCTTCGAAGGCATAGCCGAAGCGTTCCCGGAGCAGGCGGAGCGTCTGGGGGCGCGCATAGCCGGGCACGGGCGTGCCGCGATGATGGTAAAGCTGACGGATGTCGTCCAGGCCGTGGCTGTGGTCGGCATGGTCATGCGTCCACAATATGGCGTCGATCTGCACGACATCGGCCGCCAGCAACTGGGCGCGCATATCCGGTGATGTGTCGATCAGCAGCCGGGTCGTGGGGCTTTCGATCAGGATCGATGCCCGGGTGCGGCGGTTCTTCGGCTCCTGCGGGTCGCATGCGCCCCAGTCATTGCCGATCCGGGGGACGCCCGAAGAGGTGCCGCTGCCCAGGATGGTGAGCTTGAGGCTCATGCCGCCTTGCTGAACAGCTTGCGGAAATTGGCTGAGGTCGCCTCGGCCAGCTGCTCGACGCTCTCGCCCCGCAAATTCGCCAGGAAACGGGCAGTGTCCGCCACGAACGCCGGTTCGCAGGGCTTGCCGCGATGGGGAACCGGCGCGAGGAACGGGGAGTCGGTCTCGATCAGCAGGCTTTCGAGCGGCAGGCGCGCGGCCGTTTCCTGCAAATCCCTGGCGTTCCTGAAGGTCACGATACCCGAAATGCTGATAAGGAAACCCAGTTCCATCGCCGCATCGGCAAAGGCGCCGCTGGCGGTGAAACAGTGGATGACCCCGCCATAGGCTCCCTTCCCCATTTCATCGCGCATGATCGCGAGCGTGTCCTCCTCCGCATCGCGGGTGTGGACGACCAGCGGCAGGCCGGTTTCGCGGGATGCGGCGATGTGGGCGCGGAAGCTGCGTTGCTGCCGCTCGCGGTCGCTATGGTCGTAATAATAATCGAGGCCGGTCTCGCCTATGCCGACGATACGCGGGTGGGAAGCGCGTTCGACGAGCTTCGCCGTATCGACATGCGGATGCTCGTCAGCCTCATGGGGGTGAATGCCGACGGTCGCCCAGACATCGGGTTCGCGCAACGCGGTGTCCAGCACATCGTCCCACTCGCTTTCCCGCGTGGCGATGTTGAGCATCAGGCCGACGCCGGCGCCACGCGCCCGTTCGAGCACATTCTGCTGATCCTCGATCAACCCTTTGTAATTCAAGTGGCAATGGCTGTCGATGAACATGGCCTATGCCTCTTCGACGGGCAGTTCGAGCCGCGGGAAAAGCGGCCTGGGCGGGCTTAAGGTAAAGCCTGACGCGCGCAGTTGCGCATACCAGCCAGTGGCGATGGCGGCATAGCTGCGGCCATCCTCGGCTATCCCCATCTGCTGGAGCAGGGCGGAGGCGCTTGCCGGGATGACCGGCTGGACGATGATGGCGAGATCGGCGATGGCTTCGTAGAGGGTGGCGAGCACGGCCTCCATCCGGGCGGGATCTGTCTTGCGGAGCGTCCAGGGCGCCTGCGCGTCGATATAGGCGTTACAGGCAAAGACCGCACGCATCCAGGCTTCGATGGCGGTCGATGGCGCGAGGTCGGCCATGGCGCCCTGGAAAGTCCGGGCCGCTTCTCCCACGGTTGCAAGAAGATCGCGGTCGACATCCTGCGCCGCCGGTTCGGGTAGACGGCCTTCGAGATTTTTCGCGATGAAGCTCAGCGTCCGCTGGGCGAGATTGCCGAAACTATTGGCGAGGTCGCTGTTCGAACGGGCGACGATCGCCTCCGCGCTGTAGCTGCCGTCATTGCCGAAGGTGACTTCCGACAGCAGGAAATAGCGAAGCTGGTCCACGCCGAAGCGCTCCGCCAGTTCCATCGGATCGGCCACATTGCCGAGCGACTTCGACATCTTCTCCCCCCGGTTGAGGAGGAAGCCGTGGCCGAACACCTGCTTGGGCAAAGGCAGCTTCGCGCTCATCAGGAAGGCCGGCCAGTAAACGGTATGAAAACGCACGATATCCTTGCCGATGATATGCGTGATGTCGCCCCCTTCCGACCAGTAACGGGCCATGCGTTCGGCATCGTCGGGATAGCCGCAGCCGGTGATGTAATTGGTGAGCGCGTCCACCCACACATACATGACATGGCCGTCGCTGCCCGGCACCTTCACGCCCCAGTCGAAGCTGGTGCGCGACACGCTGAGGTCGGACAGTCCCCCCTCGACGAAGCGCATGATCTCATTGCGGCGGCTGTCGGGCTGGATGAAATCAGGCTGGCTGGCGTAGAGGTCCAGCAGCTTCTGCTGATAGGCGGACAGGCGGAAGAACCAGCTTTCCTCCACCGTCCATTCCACCGGCGTGCCCTGGGGCGAGAGCTTCTGCCCGCCCTCCCCTTCGGTCAGTTCCTTTTCGTCGTAAAAGGCTTCGTCGCGCACCGAATACCAGCCTTCATACCGGCCGAGATAGAGGTCGCCATTGGCCTCCATCGCCTGCCAAATCGCCTGGCTGGCGCGATGGTGATCCGGCTCGCTGGTGCGGATGAAACGATCATAGCTGATATTCAGACCGTCGTTCATAGCCCTGAAATATCCAGACATTTCATCGGCAAGGGCGCGTGGCTCCATGTTCCGGCCGCGGGCGGTCTGGGCCATTTTCAGGCCATGTTCGTCCGTGCCGGTCTGGAAGAAGACGTCGCGGCCCATCATCCGCTGGAAACGGGCGATCGCATCGGTGGCGATCACTTCATAGGCGTGGCCGATATGCGGGCGGCCATTGGGGTAGCTGATGGCGGTCGTGATGGTATAGGGCTTGGACATGGGCCCTCCCTAGCGGGTGTTAGCCCTTGCGCAAAGCCGCTTTTCAGCGGGCAAGGGCCGCAACATGCCCCGCCAGTTCGAAAACCACCGCCCCCGGTTCGAGCGACAGGATGATGGCTCCGCCTGCAAGCTGACGGGCGGCTTCCCAATGGTCCAGCGCCTTGCCGAGATCGTCCCCTTGCCGCTGACGCGCCGCCGCCGCGATGAAGGCCGGGGCACGCTCCAGAAAGGCCTCATAACGGGGCCGTGCGCTCTTTGATGAAAGCATCTTGGCCAGGATCAGCCGATGGCGATTGCCGGGGTCGCCGTCGGCGGCGATCGCCGCCAGCGAATGCTCGATGTCCGCTATGTTGAGGCCGGCATAGCGCAATGCCTTGCCCGGAGACCCCTCGCCTGCGCGGACCAGCGCCGTCAGTTCGTCCGGAGACAGGCCTGCGTCCGCCTTGTAGAGGATGCTCCGCATGGCATCCTCACCCAAGCTGTCGAAGCGCAGGGTGCGGCAGCGGGAGCGGATGGTCGGCAGCAGGCGGCCGGGCGCATGGCTGACCAGCAGGAACAGCATGTCGGCTGGCGGCTCTTCCAGATTCTTGAGCAGCGCATTGGCCGCGCCGCGCTCCAGATCGTCGGCGCTGTCGATGACGACGATCCGCCGCGAGGACATGGAGGGAGCCGACTGGATCAGGCGCTGCAGGCCCCGGACCTGATCGACCGTGATGTTGCGCGCGGTGCCGCTTTCCCTTTCCAGGCAGAAAAGCTCCGCATAGTCGGGGTGGGCGTCGGCCTCGAACAGACGGCGGATCGGGTGGTCGTGCGGCACGTCCAGCCCATCGGCCGCGATGGCCGGGCCCGCTGCCTCCGCCAGCAGGCGCAGCGCCATGGCGCGGGCGAAGCTTGCCTTGCCGATGCCGCGTGGGCCGGCCAATATCCAGCCATGGTGCAGGCGGCCGCTTCGCGCCGCGCCGAGCAGGGTGCGGGCCTGCCCGTCATGGCCGAGCAGCGGCGTCATGGCAGCAGGTCCTGCAAGGCATGCAGCAGCCTTGCCGTCACGGCTTCGGCTTCGCCAGAGGCATCGACGGTCAGGAAGCGCGCCGGTTCCTGCTGCGCGAACCGATGGAAGGCCGTCGAGACGGCCCGGTGAAAGTCCCGGTCACGCCCACCGATCCTGTCCGCAGCATCCCCATCGCGGGATTGGGCGCGAGCGCTCGCCTCCTCCTCCGCCAGGGTGAGGAAGAGCGTCCGGTCGGGCAGGAAACCGTCGCTGCCGATCCGGTGAAGCGCCAATATGTCCGCGTCGGTCAGCGAACCCATGCCCTGATAGGCGCGGCTGCTGTCCAGGAAGCGGTCGGAAAGCACCCATGCGCCGCGCTCCAGCGCCGGGCGGATCGTCTTTTCGACATGATCGGCACGGGCAGCGGCGAACAGCAGCGCTTCGGCGCGAGGGCTCCAGCGGTCCGCGCCACCGGTCAGCAGGAGGGCCCGAATGGCCTCCGCCCCTTCGCTGCCGCCGGGTTCGCGGGTTTCCACCACTTCCAGGCCGCGCGCGCGCAGGGCCGCGGCAAGCGCGCTCAACTGGGTCGACTTGCCCGCGCCCTCCCCGCCTTCCAGAGAGATGAAGCGCCCCCCTGTTGTCCGGGCGTCGGTCACCCGAAGAACGACTTCAGCCCGTTCCACAGGCGGCCGAAAATGCCGGCTTCGGAGACATCCTCGCCGGCGACCAGCGGCAGGATCTGCGGCGGGGTATCGGGGGTGGAGACGATCAGTTGCGCGATCCTCTGCCCCTTGGCGATGGGCGCCTTGATCGGGCCGGTATAGGCGACCTTGACCGAGATGTTGGACGATGCGGCGCGAGGCAGGGTCACGGCCATGTCCTGCGGCGCCACCAGCGGCACGCTGGTCGCGCTGCCCAGCTGCACTTGGGCGGTCTCGACGGTCTGGCCCTTCTTGAACAGCGGCTGCGCCTTCCATGCGCGGAAGCCCCAGTCCATGAAGCGCACGGATTCCGCGATCCGCTGATTGAAGCTGGTGAGGCCCGCGACGACCATGACCAGACGACGCCCCTCCTGCTCGGCCGATCCGGTGAAGCCGAAACCCGCCTCCTGGGTATGCCCGGTCTTGAGCCCGTCGGCCCCGGCCACCTTGCCCAATATGGGATTGCGGTTGCCCTGCTCGATGTCCGCGCCGCCCATCGTCTTGCCCCAGGTGAAGCTGCGCGTGGCGTAGAATTTCTTGTAGAGGTTGGGCGTTTCCTCGATCGTCGCTTCGGCCAGCGTCGCCAGGTCGGCGGCGGTGACATAGGTGACGCCTTCGTCCGGCCAGCCATTGCTGGTGCCGAAATTGCTGTTCTTGAGGCCCAGACGCTTCGCCTCCTGATTCATCAGCGCGACGAAGGCCTGCTCGGTCCCGGCGATGCCCTCCGCCAGCACGACGCAGGCGTCATTGCCGGAAAGGGTGACGATGCCGTGCAGCAGATTTTCCACCGACACCTGCTCGCCCGGCGACAGGAACATGGTCGAACCGGCCTGCGGGCCATGCCATTGCTGCCAGGTTTCCGGGCGGACGGTGAATTTCTGGTCGAGCTTCAGGTCGCCCTTCTGGATCAGGCGGAAGGCGACATGGGCCGTCATCATCTTCGCCATGGAGGCAGGTGGCATCCGCGTGTCGCCACCCTTGTTATAGAGCACCGCGCCTGACGACAGGTCCTTCATATAGGCGATCGGCGCTTCGCTGCTATAGGGCGGCGCGGCGGCGGTCAGCGGCGTGGAGAGCAACCCGACGAACAGGAGGGCGGCGATGGACTTCTTCATGCAGGATTGCCTTCGGACTGGTGGATTCTTCGAGTGCCTAGCGCATTCATTAGCCATGGCAGGACCAATAGCAAAGCGCTCTATTGCTTCACCGCGTCGGCGAGCAGGCCGACCGACAATGCGTAGAAATTCGAACAATTATAGTCGAGGATCGCCCGGTAGTTGCTGGTGAGCAGATAAGCCGTCTTGCCCGGCCCATCGGGTTCCAGCAGCGTCGCCATCACCCGGTCGGCGGGCCAGCCGCCACCGCTGGGCACGATCCCCATGCGCCGCCATTCGGCCATGCTGAGCCAGCGGCTGTGGCGGTTGAACACGCGCGGGCAGCGGGCGGGGCTGGTGCGGGCGGCAAGGCCGGAGCGGTCGAGACCGGCGGGCACGGACACCGCAATGCCCCACGGCTGGCCTCGGCGCCATCCGGCATGGACGAAATAATTGGCGATGGAGGCGAGCGCATCGGCTTCGCTGTTCCAGATGTCGACCCGTCCGTCGCCGTCGCCGTCCTTGCCCAACCGCAGATAGACGCTGGGCAGGAACTGGGGATAACCGGTCGCGCCCGCCCAACTGCCCACCAGGCGGCTGCGCGGCACGCCATTGTCCAGCATCTTGAGCGTCGCCAGCAGTTCCGGTTCGAACAATGTCCGGCGGCGCCCCTCATAGGAAAGGGTCGCGAGTGAGCGGATCAGGTCGAAATCGCCGGTATAGGCGCCGTAATTTGTCTCATGGCCGTAAATGGCGACCATGACCTCCTCCGGCACGCCGGTCTCCGCCTCGATCCGGGCGAGCCGGGCGCGGTTGGCGAGATAGGCCGTGCGGCCCCGGCCGATGCGCGCCGCGTCGACATGCTGGCGGCGATATGGCTCGAAATTGGGAATGGGGGCGTAGGCGCCGCCGCCAGGCTGGTTCTGGTCGAGCTGAACCACGCGGGGATTGGGGGTCAGGCCCGGGAAAACGCTGTCCAGCGTCGTATCCCGAATGCCCATGGTCCGCGCCTTCGGGCGGAGGGATTCCAGATAGGCGCGAAAGGCGACATCCTCCTGCGCGCTGACGCTGTCCGCCGTCAGACCGCCCGCCATGACGGCGGCGAGCCCCAGCAACAGCGACATGATCGACGAACGCATTGAAGAATCTCCTTAAGCCCTTTTGTTGCACAGGGATGGCGTGGCGTGAATCCCCTTAATGGCGCACGGGGCCATTCGGGCGATGAAACCGCCTTCCCGCCATTTTTACGCTTGGCAAGGCCGCCGGGTTCGCTAGAGCGGGTTTCGATCTGACTGAATCGGATCGCTGCGCTGTTTTCCGCGATTTCCCGACCAGCGATCGGTTCGATCGGCTGGAAATCGCTCCCGGAAGCGTGGCGACGGACAGGTGGCCGAGTGGTTTAAGGCAGCGGTCTTGAAAACCGCCGTGGGTTCACGCTCACCGTGGGTTCGAATCCCACCCTGTCCGCCATCCAATTTGATCCCCGTTAAAGCGCGGCGGTTTTCTTCATGCTAGAAGCGGTCGACAATCATCGGAGGTGACGATGTCTGCCGATAGCGATGCGCGCTACATGTTCCGGCGCGCAAGAGAAGAAGCCGCGAAAGCCGATGCTGCCGAAAGACGCAGCGCTTCGTCGCAGGAGGTTGCGGTCCATCGCGAACTTGCGCTGCGCTACAAGGTCAGGGCGCTTGCCATGTCCTGTCCCGATCAGGTCTTTCATGATGCGATGGAACGGGAGCCCTGATCGGCTTCAAGCCCATTATCCAGGCCTATCGGCCATCAGGCTGGCGGGAACTTTTGGCGTCGCAATGCATTGCAAATAAAAAAGCGCTCCCGGGCAAGGGAAAGCCGGGAGCGCGATTTGTTTGCTGTCGGGCATCCAAATCCTCCCCGGATTAGCAGGTGCAGATGTTCTTGGCAATCTACCCAAAGGTAGAACGCTGCTTTCCGTAACGTCAATTCCATGAGCGGGGGCAGACTGCCCTGGGGCAAAAAGCCCAATTGAAAATCCGCAGGATATGACGACATTTCTGCGACAGGCAGAATGGCATGACGATGAGCGACACGGACAGGATATCAACGATGCAACCGGCGGCGGAAATGGAAGGTCGCTGGAAGCGGCTTTCTCCAATGGAGACCGGCCCCTTCGGCCGTTGTCCCCGATGCGGCGAGGGACATATCTTCCGCGGCTTCCTTACGGTGCGCGATCATTGCGAGATTTGCGGGCTGAATTATGATTTTGCCGATCCGGCGGACGGGCCGGCCGTATTTGTGCAGCTATTCGCCTGCGTTCCGGGCGTGGTCTTCATCATCATGCTGGAGATTTTGGCGCGGCCGGGGCTTTGGGTGCATCTGGCTGTCGGTGTCCCGGTGCTGATCCTGACGACAGTGCTTCCGTTGCGACCGATCAAGGGTTGGCTGATCGCCGCCCAATATGTAAACAAGGCGCAGGAAGCGGGTACAGCCCAATTATGGGCGAAACTGCATGGGGACGGGCCCGGCGATTAGGCTGTATCGGCATTCAGCCATATCGCGCGATTGCCCCGGCCTTATTCCCTTCGTCCTGCTGAAGCCGGGTCAGCATGCCCATTGTTGAAACGACGGGCTTGTTCCGGAGCGCGCTGCGTCAAATCGGGCGCAGGTCGCGCGCTCCGGTTTCCTGCTGTCGCATTCTTCCAAGCAGAAAGCCGCCATTTGTAGCCCGCCATGGGCTGAATCCCCACACAGCCTAGCTGAGTGCGCCGTGGCAATGCTTGTATTTCTGGCCCGAGCCGCAGGGGCATGGCGCATTGCGGCTGATGTCCAGATTGGCGAACTCCCCGCCCTGCCCGCCCGCCGGCGGACGCGGCAGGGTGGTCGTGATCCCGCTGATCTGCCCGCCGTCGATGTCGCCGCTATTATCCTCGCCCGAAAAGGGGTCGATATGGGTGGTGATGAAGTCGGGCAGGACCGGCAGGTCGAATTCCGGCAGCGGCTCTTCCATGCGGAACTGGACGCGGGCGATGGAGCCGGTCACATCCTCGCGGATATTGCCCAGCATGCGTTCGAACAGGGCAAAGGCTTCCTGCTTATATTCGTTGATCGGCGTCTTTTGGGCATAGGCGCGCAGATGGACGACCTGGCGGAGCGCGTCGAGGGTCGACAGATGCTCCTTCCAGTGATGGTCGAGGCTCTGGAGCAGGATCGACTTCTCGATCATGTGCCAGTTTTCTGGATCGAGTTCCTTGACCTTGTCGGCCACCGCCTCGTCGGCCAGGGCCCTCAGCCGTTCCTCGATCATTTCCGGATCGACATGGTCCTCAGCCAGCCAGCCGTCGAAATCGGGTTCCAGGTTCAGCACTTCGGCCGTGCGGGCCTTCAGCCGCTCCATGTCCCACTGTTCGGGGTAGGTGCCCGGCGGGCAGGACGCGCCGACCAGATCGTTGACCGTCTCATGCCGCATGTCGGTGACGACATCGTCCACCGTCTCCGCATCCATGATGTCGCTGCGCTGTTCGTAAATGACCTTGCGCTGGTCGTTCATGACGTCGTCATATTCGACGACCTGCTTGCGGATGTCGTAGTTGCGCGCCTCGACCTTCTTCTGGGCGGTTTCGATCGCCTTGCTGAGCCACTTCGAGGGAGGCAGCGCCTCCCCATCCTCCAGGTTGGAGCGGATCATCTTCGCGAACATCGTGTCCGGGCCGAAGATGCGCATCAGATCGTCGTCGAGGCTCAGATAAAAGCGGGACAGGCCGGGGTCGCCCTGACGGCCCGAGCGGCCGCGAAGCTGATTGTCGATGCGGCGGCTTTCGTGGCGTTCCGTGCCCAGCACGAACAGGCCGCCGGCGGCGAGCACTTCCTGCTTCTCCGCCTCGATCTCGGCGTCGATGCGGGCGATGGCGGCTTCGCGCTCCGGGCCTTCCGGCATGTCCCGCAGCTCGTCCTCGACGCGGAATTCCAGGTTGCCGCCCAATTTGATGTCGGTGCCGCGCCCCGCCATGTTGGTGGCGATGGTGACGGCGCCCTTGCGGCCCGCCTGCGCCACGATATGGGCTTCGCTTTCATGGAAGCGGGCGTTGAGGACGGCGTGCTTCACCCCCTCCTGCGTCAGGAATTCGGACAGCATTTCCGACTTTTCGATCGACACGGTGCCGACGAGGACCGGCTGGCCCTGCTCCGCATGGACCTTGATGGTCTTGGCGATGCCGCGGAACTTGTCCTCCAGATTCTTGTAGAAGCTGTCTTCCTCATCGACACGCTGCACCGGCCGGTTGGTCGGGATGGTGACGACGTTCATCTTGTAGATTTCGTAGAATTCGGTCGCTTCGGTCGCGGCCGTGCCCGTCATGCCGCCCAGCTTCGGGTACATGCGGAAATAATTCTGGAAGGTGATGGAGGCGAGCGTCTGGTTTTCCGGCTCGATATTCACGCCTTCCTTGGCTTCCACCGCCTGGTGCAGGCCGTCCGACCAGCGGCGGCCGTCCATCATGCGGCCGGTGAATTCATCGATGATGATGACCTTGCCGTCCTTGACGATGTAATCGATGTCGCGGCGGAACATGACGTTCGCGCGCAGCGCCTGGTTGACGTGATGGACGACGGCGGTGTTCTCGAAATCATAGAGGTTGGCGCCTTGCAGCAGCCCGGCCTCCTCCAGCATGCGCTCGATCTTCTCGGTGCCGTCCTCCGTCAGGGTGACGGTGCGCTGCTTCTCGTCCTTCTCATAGTCGCTGTCGTCCAGCCGCTTCACGATGGCGTCGACGGCGACATAGAGTTCCGACTTGTCGTCGGTGGGGCCGGAGATGATCAGCGGCGTGCGCGCTTCGTCGATCAGGATCGAGTCCACCTCGTCGACGATGGCGAAGTTGAACGGCCGCTGCACCATCGATGCGCGGTCATATTTCATATTGTCGCGCAGATAGTCGAAGCCGAGTTCGTTGTTCGTCGCATAGGTGATGTCGGCGTTATAGGCCTCGCGCCGCTGGTCTTCCGACAGGTTCGGCACGATGACGCCCGTGGTAAGGCCCAGGAAGCGATAGACCTGCCCCATCCATTCGCAGTCGCGGCTGGCCAGATAGTCGTTCACCGTGACGACGTGGACGCCCTTCCCCTCCAGCGCGTTCAGATAGGTGGCGAGCGTCGCGACCAGCGTCTTGCCCTCGCCGGTGCGCATTTCCGCGATCTCGCCGCGATGAAGCACGATGCCGCCCACCATCTGCACGTCATAATGGCGCTGGCCCAGCGTCCGCCTGGCGGCCTCGCGCACCGTGGCGAAAGCTTCGGGCAGCAGGTCGTCCAGCGTCTCGCCCTGCGCCAGCCGTTCCCGGAACCGCAGGGTCTGCGCCGTCAGTTCCTCGTCCGTCATGGCCGAGATGGTGGGTTCGAAAGAGGCGATCTGTTCGACGGTCTTGCCCAGCGACTTCACGTAGCGGTCGTTGGAGGAGCCGAAAATAGACTTGGCGAGTGCGCCGAACATGCAAGTTCCTGACAAAAGGGGACGCGCACGCCTTTGGGGCGATGCACGCGGACATGCGCGGCGATTTAGGGCGCGCACGGGCGTTAGTCAATCAGAGCGGGTATGTCGCGAGGGCGTAATAATGAGCGATCAAGCGGATTTTTCCGTGCCGGACATGAGCGGAAGCAGGATATGGGCGGATCGCGGCGTCCAGTGACGGCGCCGGTGCCGAAGCCTGAGGAATGAGAGCGATTTGACGATGATCTCCTGCCCTGCCCGCATGGAACCGCGCGGCGCGACCTTGCCTGTGGCGGCGACGGCCGCGGCTTTGCTGTGGTTCGGGATCGCGGCGCTTGCGACGCCGTTCGATCATGATGAGAGCCAATATATAGCAGGCGCATGGTTCAGCTCGCGCCTGCTGATCTATCGCGACTTCCTGTACCTGCAACCGCCGCTTCATGCCTGGCTGTTCGCGCCCCTGGCCCTCGGTTTCCCGGGCAGGATGCTGGTCGCCATGCGGCTCGCCACGGCAGCCTGCGCCCTGATCACGCTGCTGCTGCTCCATTTCGCGCAACGGCGCGCGGGCATATCGCGCGCCAGCGCGGCCCTTGCGACTGCCTTCATCGCCGCGACCGCCGCCTTTCAATTCACCGCGAGCGTGACCCGCAACGACATGCTGCCCACCATGCTGGCCACATTGGCGATGCTTCTTTCGGTAATTGCACTGCAAGCCGGTGGGCGACGCCATTGGTTCGGAGCGGGGCTGTTCTTCGGGCTGGCCGTCGCCGCCAAGCTCAATTTCATCCCATTGGGGGCGGCGGTCGGCGGCTTTGCGTTGCTCGCCCGCCCGCGCCATGCCGCCTGGCTGGCCCTTGGCGCGCTGGCGGGGCTTGCGCCCATGCTCGTCGCCTGCGCCCTTGCGCCGGCCGCCTTTTTCTATGGAGTCGTCACCTTTGCGGCAAGCGGCCCCTTTGCCTGGTATGCAGCCAATGGGGCGGGCGACGAACTGTCATGGGGCGAGAAGTTCGGGGATCTCGCCAAATATCTTTGGCGGGGGCCGGCGCTGCTCAGCCTGGCAGCCATCATCGCCCATGGATGGGCAAGTCGCGGCCGGGCCGGTCCGCCCGAAAGGCGCCTTGCCTGTTGGATGATCGGCGGCGGACTGATCGGGGCCGCGCTGCCGACGCCGTCCCAGCTTCAATATGTGATGCCGTTGCTGCCGCCGCTGGGCCTGGCGCTCGGCTTCATGCTGGACGACGCACGGGCCTGGCCCCGTCGCGCCCGTCCGGTCCTGATCGCATCGCTCTGCCTGTCCGCCGTGCCGGGGCTGCTGCCGGCGACCCGCCATGTCATCGCCATGGCGGGTCATGGATCGCCCATACTAGCGGCGAGCGACCATGCCCGCTGGGCCGGCGCGCAGGTGCGCAGGCTGACCGGCGATGACGAGATCGTCACCCTTTCGCCCCAGCAACTGGTCGACAGCGGGCTCAACATCGACCGGCGGTTCGCGCCGGGGCCCTTCGTGTACCGGACGGGATGGACGATGGAGGGCGCGGAAGCCCGGCGCATCCATGCCATGATACCGGCGACCCTGGCCGATCTGGACCGCGATCCGCCCGAGGCGATCCTGGTCGGATATGAAATGGGGACTCGCAAACTGCCGCTGCGGCCCGACGACAGCCTGATCGCCTATGCGAAGCGGCGCGCCTACCGGATGCTGGCCATGCCGGACGGCGTCGGAAAGCTCTATGTCCGCCCATCTCGTCGTTGACGGGCGGGCATATTGCGCTAAGCGACGGGCATGACTGAACGCTCCCCCCTCGCCCCCGCCGCTTTCCCCGACCTTCCGCCCGTGGCAGGCGTCACGGCTCGCGTAGCGCGGGCGCGATACAAGAATTGGGACCGCTGCGACCTCACCTATGTCGAGCTGAGCGAAGGCACGGCGGTCGCGGGCGTCACGACGCAGAGCAAATGCCCTTCCCCGGAAGTCGAATGGTGCCGGGACGCCATTCCGCTCGGTTCCGCACGGGCTCTGGTGGTGAATGCGGGCAATGCCAATGCCTTCACCGGGCACCGGGGCCGCGCGGCGGTGGAGGCGATTGCCGCCAAGGTCGCGAACCATCTGGACTGCCAACCGTCGGACGTCTTCATCTCCTCCACCGGGGTGATCGGCGTTCCGCTGCCGGTGGACAAGGCAGAGGCGGGGCTGGAAGCCGCATTTGCCGCCGCGCCCTGCGGCTGGGAGGATGCGGCGACCACCATCGGCACGACCGACACCTATGCCAAGGGCGCCCGCGCCTCCGCCATGATCGGCGGCACGCGGGTCGAGCTTGTCGGGATCATCAAGGGGTCCGGCATGATCGCGCCGGACATGGCGACGATGCTGGGCTATATCTTCACCGACGCGGCCATCGATCCCAAGCTGTTGCAGCAGATGCTGTCCGCCGCCAACCGGACGAGCTTTTCCTGCATCACCGTCGACAGCGACACCTCCACCAGCGATACGGTGCTGGCCTTCGCCACCGGCAAGGCGGGCAATGCGCCGCTCGCCTCCATGGAGGATGCCGGGGCGGACGCCTTCGCGGCCGCCTTGGACGATCTCTGCCGCCAGCTTGCGCATCTGGTGGTGCGCGACGGGGAAGGCGCGACGAAATTCGTCGAGATCGCCGTCGAGGGCGCGGAAAGCGACGCCAGCGCGCATCGCATCGCCCTTTCCATCGCCAACTCGCCGCTGGTGAAGACCGCCATTGCGGGTGAGGACGCCAATTGGGGCCGCGTGGTCATGGCGATCGGCAAGGCGGGAGAGCCTGCGGATCGCGACAGGCTTTCCATCCGTTTCGGCGCGACCCAGGTGGCGTCGGGCGGTCTGGCAGTCGAGGGCTATGACGAGGCGCCGGTGGCCGCGCATCTCAAGGGGCAGGACATAGCGATCGGCGTCGATCTGGGGCTGGGCGACGGGCGGGCGACGGTTTGGACCTGCGACCTGACCCATGGCTATATTTCGATCAACGCGGATTATCGCAGTTGAGAAAAGGACGGCCCTGATGCCGACGGAATTGCATGAACCGGTCGTAGCGCTGATGCGCGAGGTGGGGCGGGACGTTGTCATGCCGCGCTACCGCAACCTCGCCAGCCATGAGATCAGCGAGAAGGCGGCCGACGATTTCGTCACCATCGCGGACAGGGAAAGCGAAATCCGGCTGGCGGAAGGATTGGCGGCGATCCTGCCGGAAGCCGGCATCATCGGGGAGGAAGCCTGCGCCGCCGACCCCGCCATATTGGACCGTGCCGGCGAAGGGCTGAACTGGATCATCGACCCGATCGACGGGACCGGGAATTTCGCCGCCGGAAGGCCGCCCTTCGGCATCATGGTCGCGCTGGCGGACGCAGGAACGATCCTGGCCGGGTGGATATTGGACCCACTGACCGGACGCCTGTGCCACGCCATATTGGGCGCCGGCAGCCATATCGACGGGGAGCAGGTCTATGCGCGGGAGAGCGGCGAACCGCTGCCGATCGCGGCGCTTGCCGTCTATTTCATGACGGAGGAGGAGCGCGCCGACGTCAGACGCCGGTCGGAGGCCATTTTCCGGCTGGTGGATATTCCCCGCTGCGCCGCCGAGCAATATCCGCGCCTGGTGCTGGGACAGAATGACCTGTCGGTCTTTGCCCGCACCCTGCCCTGGGATCATGCGGCGGGAACGCTGTTCGTGAACGAAGCGGGCGGCCTGTGCCAGCGGCTGGACGGATCGCCTTATGTCGTGGGCGATTTGCGGCGCGGGCTGCTGGGGGCTTCATCCCCGCGCCTCTGGGATCTGGCGGCGGACCGGTTGTTCCGCTGAAGAAGGGAAGGATGGACATGCTGACGATCTGGGGACGCCTGAACTCGCATAATGTGAAGAAGGTCGCCTGGTTCGCCGGTGAAATCGGCCTGCCCTATGTCCGGCACGACGTCGGCGGTCAGTTCGGGATGAGCGACGCCTATGTCGCGATGAACCCCAACCGGCTGGTCCCGACGATCCAGGACGGCGATATGGTGCTGTGGGAATCCAATGCGATCCTGCGCTATCTGGCGGCACGCCATGCCCCGGAAGGCTTGTGGCCCACCGATCCGGCGATACGGGCCCAGGGCGACAAATGGATGGACTGGCAGTTCAGCTTTGCCGATGCGCAGCGAGGCGCCTTCCTGAACCTCGTCCGCAGGAAAGTGGAAGATCGCGATATGGAGGCGGTGGCTGAGTCGGCGCGGCAATCGGGAGAGGCGATGCTGATCCTCGACCGCACCCTGGCTGGGCAGCGCTGGCTGTCGGGCGAAAGCTTCGGCGTCGCGGACGTGCCGATGGGCGTCTATGCGCACAGCTTCTTCACGCTGGACATGGAACGGCCGGACGTGCCCCATGTGCGGGACTGGTATGACAGGCTGCGCGAAAGACCCGCCTATGCCGGGACGGTCATGATCCCGCTGACTTGAGGCAAAATGCCCCTGCCTTTGCAGGGGCATTTTGCGGGCAGGCTATCAAAGAACGCTTTCGATCCAGCCCTTGAGCGCGCTCTTGGGCGCGGCGCCGACCTTGGTGGCGGCGGCTTCACCATTTTTGAAGAGGATCATCGTCGGAATGCCGCGCACGCCATAGCGGCCGGGCGCATCGGGATTTTCGTCGATATTGATCTTCGCGATGGTGACCTTGTCAGCCAGCTCGTCCGAAATCTCTTCCAGCGCGGGGCCGATCATCTTGCACGGACCGCACCATTCCGCCCAGAAATCGACGAGCACGGGCTTGTCCGCGTTGATGACGTCCTGCTGGAAGCTGAGGTCGGTGACTGCCTTGGTAGCCATTTTGGGTATCTCCTTCGGTTGCCGGATATTTAGGATGGCGACGCATCCGCCTCAACGGTCGGAAGCGGCAAATTCTCCTGCGCGGGCGGAAAGCCGGGCTTGTGCCGTTCCAGCAGTTCCGGCGGCAGGGTGATCAGCCTCGGCGCGGATGTGTAGAGCAGGCCGGCCTCTATCCTGCGACCCGGAAAGATCACCTGGAGCGCGGCGGCATAGGCGGCCATCTGCCGCACATGGGCCAATGGCACCTCCTCCACCACCAGCGGCGATATGCGGCCGGTCTTGAAATCGACCAGTTGCACCGCATCGTCACCGATGCGCAGCCGGTCGACCGTACCGGCGATCACCGCCTCGCCCACCACGGCGGCGATGGGCGCTTCCGCCAGCGCATCGGGTCCGAACAGCGGGGCAAATCGCGGGTCTTCGATCACCCGCAATGCCTGTTCCATGACGTCATGCCGCCGCGCCGGATCGCCAAGGCCCTGTTGCGCCAGCCAGTTGTCGGCGCGGGAGCGGCGGGCATCCGGCGGCACATCGGCCAGCCTCTCGAACAGCCGGTGCAGCCAGCGGCCGCGTTCGGCCGCGTCCCGCATCGCGGGGGTCGGCGGCGGATAGGGCACATCGTCCTCCACCGCAGCGGAGGGCGCCAGAGGACGCGGAGGGCGCGCTTCGGCAGGGGCGCGGCGGCGGAGCCAATCCGGTTCGTCATGCGCCGTCCGGTTTTCCGCAACAGCCGTCTCCAGGGGTCTGGCGGGCAGGATTTCGCTTCCGCGCCAGCTCCGCCGCGCGCCCCAGAGCGGATCGGCCTCCCATTCCGCGTCCAGCGAAATGAGCGCCGCTTCAACGGCGGCATACCAGCTTTCCGGCTTGACCTCGCCCCTGGCGCGGGGACCGAGCGAGCCGGCGACGACCAGCCTTTCCTCCGCCCGGGTGAGGGCGACATAGAGCAGGCGCCAATGTTCGGCGCGCTCGACGGCGCTGGCCTCCTCGGCCACCTGGCCGATCGCCCCCTGCCTCTCCCCCTTGCGCGGCGCGATGATCGGCAAGCCGTTCCACTCCAGCGAATCGGCGCGATTGCCTGCGTCCGGATCGAGGCATGCGTCGGCCAGGATGACGATGGGCGCCTGCAGTCCCTTCGCCCCGTGCACCGTCAGCAGGCGGAGCGAGTCGCCCTGCGCGGCGGCATCGCGCACGATCTCCACCTCGCCCCTGTCGAACCAGTCGATGAAGCGCTGGAGCGAGGGATGATCGTCATTCTCGAAGGCGAGCGCGGCATTCAGCAATTCCTCTATCGGATCGGCCGCTTCCGACCCCAGACGCTCGATCAGGCGGCGGCGGCCATCCACCGGGCCGGACAATATCGCCTCCAGATAACGATAGGGGGTGGTGAAGTCCGCCTGCGCCAGCAACTGCCGCAAGGGGCGCAGCAGTGCATCGTCCAACGTCGCTGTCAGATGCTGCCACAACCCCAAGCGGCGGCCGATGAGGCGGGTCATCAGTTCATCCTGCGTCCAGCCGATCAGCGGCGACACCAGCAGCGCGGCCAGGTTCAGGTCATCCTCCGGCTGCACGGCGAAACGCAGTGCCGCGAGCAGGTCGCGCACGGCGAGCGGCGCGTTCAGGCGCAGGCGGTCGATGCCCGCCACCGCCACCTTCTCCTCATAGAGGCGCGCGACGATCAGCCGCGCCAGTTCGGACCGGCGGCGGACCAGGATCATGATGTCGCCCGCGGTCACGGGGCGGCCCCGGCTCTCCAGCATCAGCCCGTCATCGATCCACTGCCTGATCTGGCGCGCGATGGTCTGGGCCAGCACCCGCTCCTGATCGGCGGCCCAATCCTCCTCCCCCTCCGCATCGTCGGACAGGCCGGCGACGACGGGTTTCCAGAGCAGCACTTCGCCCGGAAAGCGGTTGGCGCTGATGTGCCGGACTTCGCCCGGCTCCAGGCCGAAGCGTTCGGCACGCAGGGTCGCTATGGTGCGGTCGACCACATCCAGCACGGCCGGCGTCGAGCGGAAGCTGTGCTGAAGCGACAGGTCGTGGAATATATGGCTTGCGTCCTCCGCATGGCGTTGGAAGACGATCTGCGCGGCGCGAAAGGCTTCGGGGCTCGTCCCCTGAAATCCGAAGATCGCCTGCTTGAAGTCGCCCACCGTGAAGATGGTGCGCACCCTGTCGCCCTTGGCGCCCTCGCCCGCGAAGAACTCCGCCGCCAGCGCGCCGACGATCTGCCATTGGCTGACATTGGTATCCTGCGCCTCGTCCACCAATATATGGTCGATTTGCTGGTCGAGCTTGTAGCGAATCCAGTCGGCAATGCCCGGCTGGGACAGAAGTTGCGCCGTATTGGCGATCAGGTCGTCGAAATCCACGGCTCCTGCAAGGCGCTTGGCTTCCGCATAGGCCCGCGCATAGACGCGGCCGGCATGCAAAGCCCTGGCGAGCAGTGCGGCATAGGCTGCGCGAGTCCGAAGGCCCAGCAGCCCGGAACAGCATTCGTGCATCCGCGCAATCGCATCGCCATAGCCGTCCACCGAAGGCGCCCAGCCCCTGGCGGTCGAGATCGGCTCGCCGTCCGCCTTTGCCCAGACCGCGTGGAGATCGGCCAGCGCAGCGGCCCGCCCCGCTGGATCGAGAGCCCGCCAGCGCGCGATCCTGTCGCAGCGTTCCAGCGCCCGTCCAGTGCCCCAATCCGCATTGGCCTGCGCGATCCAGATGAGCGTGCGCATATCGAACAGTTCGTCCGCGCATCGTTCGGCAATATGCGCGTCGATGTCGCCTTCGGGCAGGTCCAGTTCCCGCAGCAGCCAAGGCGCGATGTCCTCCGGCAAGGCGTCCAGCGCGTCCAGCCGGGCCGCGCAGCGCAGCAGAAAATTCTCGGCCCCGCCCTCCCCCAGTCGCAGGCTCAGCGCCTGCAACGCCTCCATCAGGGCCTCGTCCCCCTGCTCCTGCGCGACCACCACCATGTCGGCCAGCGTCTGCCGCGCCAGCGTCGCCTGCTCGCGCTGGTCGAGCGGACGGAAACCGGGGGGCAGGCCGGCCTCCAAAGGAAAGGCCGTCAGCAACTGCTGGCAGAAGCCGTGGATCGTCTGGATGCGCAGCCCGCCGCCGGTTGATTCCAGCACCTCGGCGAAAAGGCGGCGGGCGCGGTCGCGGGCTTCCGGTCCGGACTCCTCGCCCAGCGCATCCAGATCGTGGAAAAGGTCGGCCTCGTCCATCAGCACCCAGGCGGCGAGTCGATCATGCACGCGATCCGCCATTTCCGCCGCGCCCGCCTTGGTGAAGGTGAGGCAGAGGATATTTTCCGGCCGCACCCCCTGAAGCAGCAGGCGGAAGACGCGGGCGGTCAGCACATGGGTCTTGCCCGTGCCCGCCGATGCGGACAGCCACACATGCGCATCGGGCGCGGCGGCCTGCGCCTGCGCGCCCGCCAGCGGTTGCAGGGCGTTGTGCTTTCTAGCCATCGTCCCGGCCATACCATTCCTCCAGCCGCATGAGCTGGTCATAATCGCCATAATTGGCGACTTCCGGGTTCACCTGCGCATCGAAGGGCGCCGATCCGTTGAGCCAGGCGGCGGCGATTTCCTCGAACTGCGCATGAACCTGGGAGGTGAAGTCGGCGGTGACGATCTTATCCCGCTTGCCCAGCGGGTCGACGGGGCTTTCGCGATAGCCGAATGCGTCGCCCTTCTTCGCGAGCGACCAATATTCGAAACTGCCCGCCACGGGTGCGGAATCGGTGCCGGGGAAGCCGCCATGCTCCGCGATCAGGCCCAGCAGGCCGAGTTGCAGCGCATAGCCCGCCTTCACCTGCCGCGCGCTGGGCGGCTTGCCGGTCTTGTAGTCGACTATGCCCAGCCTCCCGTCCGGCAGCAGGTCGATGCGGTCGGCCTTCCCGGTCAGCGTCACCCCGGCAATCTCCGCCCGGCCTTCCGTTTCCACCGAAAGGATCTTCCGCCCGGCGGCAAGATCGCTCGCCACCTCCGCCGCGATCCATCGTATCGCTTCGATAAGGCGCGGTTGCCAGAGCGCCTTGAGCAAGGGATGGACGTCCGGCCGGTCGAACATCGCCCGCGCACGCGCTTCCAGATCGGCCAGATCGCCGTCGCCCTCCTCCGCCCATCGCTGGAGGATCTCATGCACGGCCGTGCCGCGCCAGGCGGGTCCGGCATCGGCGTCCACCGGGTCGAGCCGCGCCAGTCGCAGGATGCGCTTGGCATAGAAGGCGTAGGGATCGGCCTTCAGCCGGTCGACGTCAGTGACCGGAATGACCTTCGGACGCACTGACGAAGGCGGCGCCGGCGCGGGGCGTCGGGCGGGCCTGTGCTCCTCCGCATGGTCGATCGCCTGCGCCAGAGCGGCATAGCGGTCGGCGCTCTTCCATTGCGGCCCCGCCATAGCCTTCAGCCGCAGCCAGAAGCGGGAGGCGACCGCCGGACCGCCCGCGCCGCGCCGGGCGCGCGTGATCAGCACCTGCGGCGCGCCAAGGGCGCTGGCGAAATCATGGGCGGCAAGGCCGATGCGGCTTTCCAGGCCGGGCAGCCCGATTTCCCGGCGGATGCGCGGGGCGAGCCATGGATCGGGCGCGGGCAGGCCCGGCCATGTGCCCTCGTTGAGGCCGCCCAATATCATGAGGTCGGTCTGCACCAGCCGCGCTTCGATCAGGCCGAGGATGCTGATCCGGGGGTGGCCGCCCTGCGGCGGGCGAACCGAAAGGCCGCCCAGAAGATGGTCGAACAGGGCAGGCAGCGCGCGTATGTCGGCCTGACGCGGCCCTTCGCTCGCCGCCTCCTCCATCTCCGCGAAAAGGTCGGCGGCGGCATGACCCTGATGCCCGGCCCAGACCGCATCATGGGAGAGACGGCCGGCATGTTCCCGGATGGCCGCCAACTGCCCGGCAAGGTCCGGCGCGGCCATGAAGGCCTGCTCCAGCGGTTCCAGCAGCGCGCGGGCTTCGCCCCACCACTGCCGCGTGCGGGCGCGCAAGGCGCTTTGCCGGTCTTCGCCCTCCCGTTCGGCCAGCAACAGGTCGATCCCATGGATGCCCGCCCACGGCCTTGGTCCGCGCAGCAACAGGTCGAGCCCGCGCACGCCCTCCAGCCAGGCAAGCCGCCCTTCCCCCCGCATGACGAGCGGATGCTTGAGCAGGGTCAGCAGCGCGACGGGGGCAAAGCGCTCCGCCAGCGCCTCGGCCATGGCGATCAGCAGCGTTCCGGGCGGCAGGCGCGACAGCGGCTGACCCGCCGAATCGTCCGCCTCCATGCCCCAGCGGCGCAGATGCGCGGACACGCGGGTCGCCAATTGCCGGTCAGGCGTCACCAGCGCGGCGGTGCGGCCCGGCGTCTCGACCGCTTCGCGCAGGGCGATGGCGATCGCCTGCGCCTCTTCGCCCGGCGTTGCGACTTCCAGCGCCTCCACCCCGGCGAGCGAACGGTCTGCGGTCCTGAGGTCGCGCCAGCGGCTCGTCAGGCGCGGCGGCAGCATGGCGTTGGAGATGTTGCGCCCTCGAACGGCGCGGGCGTCATGCTCGCTGCCCCAGCGCCAGAGCGCCACATCGTCGCGCGTGGCGCTCATCCGGTCGAGCAGGCGTTTCAGGGCATATTGGGGATGGGTCTCATGCCCCGCAGGTGCGCGGCCGGTCAGAGGGTCGGCATCGAAGGGGCCGATGGCGTCCCAGGCATCGCCGTCCATCTCCTGATCCAGGCCGGCAAAGACCACCGCTCCCTGCGGCAGCATCGCGATCCGCCGGAGCAGCATGGCCACTGCCGGCGCCGTGGTGGACATGCCCGCCGCGATGACGAAACCCTCCGGCGGCGCCTTGGTCCAGCGCTCCGTCATGCGGTCCAGCAGGCGATTGCGGCGGTCCGCGAGGTCGATGCACCCCAGCCGCGCCAGTTCCTGCGGCCATTGCGCCAGCAACAGGCCGAACAGCCTTAGCGAGGCCTGCCAATGCTGCGACAGATCGTCCGACAGGCTGAGTTCCGCCAGCGCGCGCATGGGAACGCGCTCCACCTGCATCTGGTCGAGGACCGCGCCCAGCGCCTGGGCCAGCTTCAACGCCTGACCCGCATCGACGGGGTGCGCCGATGCCTGTTGCACCATGCGCGCCAGGATCATCTGGCGGCGCATCGGCGCGATGGCGGGCGCTATGGGGTCATCCTCCCCCAACGGATCGAGCGCGCCGCCCACCTGTTCGCCCAGATCGGGATCGCCCAGCGCGACGAGGCGCGGCAACAGCAGGCCACCGCCCGATTTTCGGACGAAGGCATCGCTGACCGACCGGATGGCGCGGTTGTTGGGCAGCAGGATCATGCCCTGCGCCAGCCGCATCGGATCATCGCCATGCCGAGCGAGGATGCCCGTCACCAGCGCGTCGGAAAAGGCGCGGTGCGCGGGTATGTTGAACAGCGCCGGGCGGGTGCGTTCACCCATGGGCCAGCATCGACTCCACGACCGGAATGGCCTGCGGCGTGCCGACATCGAACCAAAGCCCCTGATGCGAGACGCCGTAGAGACGGCCCGTTTCTATCGCCCGGTTCCAGAAGACATTGGTGGAAAAGACATCCGACGGGGGATCGACCAGCAGCGCGGGCGACATGATCTGGACGCCGGTGAAGACGAACGGCGCGACATGGGCGGTCTTGCGCCGTGTCAGCCGTCCGTTCGCGTCCATGTGAAAATCGCCCGGCCCCCGATGGCAATGGGCGCGTGCGAGCGGCACCAGCAGCAGCAGCGCGTCCATCCGGTCCGGGTTCCAGATCCTGCGCATCATGCCCAGCGTTTCCTGCGGGCCATCGATCCACAGATTGTCGCTGTTGGCGCAGAAGAAGGGCGCGTCGCCCAACTGCTCCCTGGCGTGGATCAGCCCGCCGCCCGTTTCCAGCAGCTTCCTGCGTTCGTCCGAAATCGCGATCTGCATGCCTTCATTATGCGCGGCCAGATGCGCCTCGACCGTATCCGCCAGATAGTGGACATTGACGACCACCTTCCGGATGCCGCCCGCCGCCAGCCGGTCCAGCGCATGGTCCATCAGCGGCTTGCCGGCCACCTTGACCAGCGGCTTGGGGCG
Organism: Sphingobium sp. PNB; assembly: GCF_019873065.1. Taxonomy (NCBI): domain Bacteria; kingdom Pseudomonadati; phylum Pseudomonadota; class Alphaproteobacteria; order Sphingomonadales; family Sphingobiaceae; genus Sphingobium; species Sphingobium sp. PNB. The sequence continues at coordinate 34,780 of NZ_JAINEZ010000025.1, read as the reverse complement.
GGTGGCCGTCAACGGCCGCATGCGCTTGCCCAGTCCAGCCGCCATCAGCATCGCGGTGTCGATCATGCCGGGGCGTAATCCTCTAGCGCGTGGTGCCGCTTCCCGGCAGGGATATTGGCCGCGAACCATGCCGCCACGGGCGCCAGCGCCGGGTGGGCGAGGTCGCGTTCCAGCAAGTCCCACATGCGGGGCAGATAGGAGAGGTAACTCGGCTTTCCGTCGCGCTTCCACAGACGGGTGAAGATGCCGATGATCTTCGCGTTGCGCTGCGCGCCCAGCACGGCATAGGCGGCGTCGAAGTCAGCCGGGGGATGGGCGATGGCGCGATAATGGTCGAGCATCGCCGCCTCCAGCGCGGGCGGCACGTCGCGGCGCGCATCCTGCAGCAGCGAGACGAGATCATAGGCCGGATGCCCCGCCAGCGCATCCTGGAAGTCGAGCAGGCCCAGGCCATGCGACGCCGCCCGGTCGATCAGCATGATATTTTCGGCATGATAATCGCGCAGCACCGTGACGACCGGGCTGGACGACCGCTCGACCATCGGCAGCACGGCGTCCCATGCCGCGACATAGCCCGCCTCATCCACCGGCAGGCCAATGGCGGGACAATAGCATTCGGTCAGCAATCCCGCTTCCCGCTGATAGACGGCGCGGTCATAGGGCGGCACGTCGGCCGCCGGCAGGCGATGCAGCGCCGCCAGCAGGTCCACGGCGCGGCGATACACATCCCCTTCGGCTTCGGGCTGCTCCTCGACATGCTCCTTGACGCGCAGATCGCCGAAATCCTCGATCAGGACCAGCCCTTCGTCCAGGTCGCGCGCCAATATCCGGGGCGCGGCAAAGCCATTCTCCGTCAGATGCTCGGCAATGGCGATAAAGGGCCTCGGGTCCTCATGCGGCGGGGGCGCGTCCATCAGCACGGCGCGGCGAGGCCCGTCGATCACCCGGAAATAACGCCGGAAGGATGCATCGCCGGCGAGCGGCACGATGGCGGCCTGCCCCCACCCCGCCTGCGCGAGAAAGGCGGGAGCGGCGGCGGGCGGGATCATATCTGTGACCATCGCTCCGTCCAAGCGTCCGGCACGTCCGCTGTCAAGCGCCGAGCGCCGTCGGGTTCCATCGCAATGTGGAAGCGCAGGGCATCGGGCCATGCGCCCTCGCCCATCCGGTCGGGCCATTCGACGATCAGCAGACTGTCCGTCAGATAGTCGTCGAGCGCCAGTTCCCCAGCCTCTTCAGGCCCGTCGAGCCGGTAGAGATCGACATGGGCGACGGGCAGCTTCACATCGGGAATGTCATAGGGCTGGACGATGGCGAAGCTGGGGCTTGGCGCTTCCTCCTCAAGCCCCAGTCCTTCCAATATCCCACGGGCAAGCGTCGTCTTGCCCGCGCCGAGCCCGCCTTCCAGCGCAATGACGTCGCCGATGCGGGCCAGCGCGGCCAGCCGATGCCCGAATGCCAGCATGTCGGCCTCCCCGGCCAGCACGATCTCATCCTCAGCCACGGGGCAGCTCGATCACGACCATGGTCCCCTGCCCCGGCTCCGACACCAGTTCCAGCGTCCCGCCATGCGCCTGCGCCAATTGTCTGGCGAGTGGCAGGCCGATGCCTGCCTTGCTGCCGTTGCGCGCCTGCTCGGTCCGGGAAGACGCGTCGAAGATCGTCGCCTGTCGCCTGGCGCTGATGCCCGGGCCATTGTCCGATACGACGAGGCGCGCGGAGTCGCTCGTCCCATCGCCGTGCAGCAGCACCCGGCCGCCCCGGTTGCAATAGCGCACGGCATTTTCCAGCAGATGATCCAGCGCCTGACCGATCCGCCGCTTGTCGCCCTGCACCGTGCCAAGGCTCGATTGGAGCGACATGGCAAGGTCGATCCCCTTGCCCGTCGCGTCCGCCTTGATCCGCGCCACCGCGTCCCGCGCTTCCGCCGCCAGATCGACATCTGCCTTTTCGATGGGCAGCATCCCCGCCTCGCCCTGCGTCAGGTCCAGCACATTGTCGATCAGCATGGAAAGGCGGTTGGTGCTTTGCAGGATGCCGTCGACATATTCCCGGGCGGAAGTGCTCAGTTCGCCCGCATAGCCCGCGCTCATCATCTCCGCGAAACCGGCGATGGTGGTGAGCGGCGTGCGCAGTTCGTAGCTCATATTGGTGACGAAGGCGGTCTTCACCTTGTCGGCCTGCTCCAGCGCGTCGTTGCGGTCGCGCAGCACCTGTTCCACGCGGCGGCTGTCCGTGACGTCGAGCATGGTGAACAGCGCATTGCCGTCGGGCAGCGGGATCGCCGCGAATTCGAAGATGCGTCCGTCCGCAAAGCCGACATGGCCGACGCGCTGCTTGCGCTCCACCGTGGCGGCGCGCACCAGTTCGCGGACGAGGTTCGCCTGCTGCGGCTTGGCGAGGCGCGACTGGACGGCGCGCATCAGTTCGTCGATCCGGGGATGCCTGGCCAGCAAATCTTCCGGCACGTCCCAGATCGACCGGAAACGGCTGTTCCAAAGGTGCAGGCGTCCGCCCGAGGAAAAGACGCCGATCGATTCGAACAGATTGTCGAAGGTCGCGGTACGGACGCGGAGCAGGGTGTCGCGGGCGCTGGACAACTGGACCTGCTCCGTCCGGTCCTCGAAGATCAGCAGCAGCCCGCCGTCGGGCAGCGGCTGCGCATAGACGCGCAAATGGGTGCCGTCGGCCAGCAGCCAATTTTCCTCCCGCGGGTCGGGCGAGAGGAACCAGTCGCGCCGTTCCGCGCGCCACGCCGGAAAATCCCTGTTCTCGGGCAATCTTCGTGCTTCACGCATCTGGTCCAGAACCCGCTCGAACGGCGGATTGTCGGCCAGCCGCTCCTGATCCAGCCCGAACAGGCTCATGAAGGGCTGGTTCCAGAAGCGCAGCGCCCGGTCCGACCCGAAACGCGCCACGCCCGCGGACAGGCGATCCAGCAGGTCGCGTTGCGCCGCCTCCAGCCGCCGATGTTCGACGCGCGCCTGTTCCAGCTCATTCTGGTCCATGGCGAAACCGGCGACGCCTGCCCCGCCGAGGGGAACATCGACCACGCGCATGGTCCGCCTTTCGCCGTCGATGGTCGCGGGAACCATGCGCTCCACCGGCGCGCCGTCGGCAAGGGTCTGCGCGGCGGCCGCCTGCGGCGTCAATCCGCCGACCGTCTCGACCAGTTCGGTGCCGTTGGCGATGACCTCGCGGGCGTTCTCTCCGTCCACAGCACGGACATAGGCCGTGTTGACCAGGCTGAGCCGCATGTCCGCCGTGCGGTGCCACATGGGAAAGGGCGCCGCTTCCACCAGGCCTGCAAGCGCTTCCAGCGCTTCCCGAAGCTGTTCCACCCTGCCCTTCAGGGTCTGGATTTCCGACTGGCTGTCGGTCGCGTCGAATATCCAGAGGACAACGCCGCCGCTTTCGGCCAGCACCGGCCCGGCGGGCGCGCCGCGAACCAGCAGCAGGCGAGACGAATCGACGCCCCGCACCGGCAGCGCGAAGCTGCGCCCCGCGCGCTGGGCCGCCTCGATCTCCCGAGCCAGCGCGGCGGCATCATCGGGTTCCAGGCCGCCGTCGGGCGCGGTCAGTTCGGACACGAAAGTCGGCACCCGATCCTTGCCCAGCCATTTGGCGAGGCGGTCTGCCGCCTCCAGCCGCCCGTCGGGATGAATGACGATGGGCGCCGCGGGCGCGGAGGCGAGCAGGACCGACAGCCGGTCGAGCTTTCCCTGCGCCTGCATGCCTTCGCGGCGCCGGCGCTGGCCGCTCGACAGCGCCCAGACCGCCGCACCGAGCCAGAGGGCCAGGACGACGCCCAGTATCACGGCAGCAAGAGGGGTCAACGCCATTAAACCTGCTTCGCCCTCATCGCCGAATGTCTGCCCCCGTCCTTGGTTCTGAGGGGACTAACCCAAGTCAGATGCAGGGTGAAGCACCGAGATGGAAAGAATCATGCTTTGCGGTGAAATCATTGTCGGGGAACATCGCGGAAGGGATCGCGGCGGTGTCGGAAGATCGCCCACATGGGCGAGCAGGCGCCAACAAGGCGCTTTACACCAAAAAAGGGCCGATCCCGAAGGACCGGCCTGAAAGTTTTAGGAGAGGATGCCTGAAAGGCCCCTCCTATGTGCAGTGCAGCACGTCATTTTGCAAGTGCGAAAAACATGCCCATCGTTGCAATGATTGCAATTCCTTGACCATATTCGCGCTGCATCGCCGGCTCAGCGCGTCAGCTTCTTGTAGGCAAGCCGCGTCGGACGATCCGCCGCATCGCCCAGACGACGCCGCTTGTCCTCCTCATACATTTCGAAATTGCCCTCGAACCATTCGACATGGCTGTCGCCCTCGAACGCCAGGATATGAGTCGCCAGACGGTCGAGGAAGAAGCGGTCGTGGCTGATGACCACAGCGCAGCCCGCGAAATTCTCGATCGCCTCTTCCAGCGCCGCCAACGTTTCGACGTCGAGGTCGTTGGTCGGTTCGTCGAGCAGCAGCACGTTGCCGCCCTTCTTCAGCATCTTGGCGATGTGCACGCGGTTGCGCTCACCGCCGGACAGCTTGCCGACATTTTTCTGCTGGTCCTGCCCCTTGAAGTTGAAGGCGCCCACATAGGCGCGCGTCGACATGTCGTGGCCGTTGACCTTCACATAATCGAGGCCGTCGGAAACCTCTTCCCACACATTCTTCGACGGGTCGAGATGGTCGCGGCTCTGGTCGACATAGCCGAGGCGGACCGTCGAACCGATGTCGATCTCACCCGAATCAGGCTGCTCCTGCCCGGTGATGATCTTGAAAAGGGTCGACTTGCCCGCGCCGTTCGGCCCGATCACGCCGACGATGCCGCCCGGCGGCAGCATGAAGGAGAGGTTCTCGAACAGCAGCTTGTCGCCATAGGCCTTCGAGATATTCTTCGCCTCGATCACCTTGCCGCCCAGACGCTCGGGCACCTGGATGACGATCTGCGCCTTGCCGGGGGTACGGTTCTCCTGGCTGGCGACCAGTTCCTCGAACTTCTTGATGCGCGCCTTGGACTTGGTCTGGCGGCCCTTCGTGCCGGCCCTGATCCATTCCAGCTCGTCGTTGATCGCCTTTTGCCGGCCGGTCGCCTCCCGGTCTTCCTGCTCAAGACGCTTGGACTTCTTCTCCAGATAGGTGGAGTAGTTGCCCTCGTAGGGGAAATATTTGCCGCGATCGAGTTCGAGAATCCAGCCGACCACATTGTCGAGGAAGTAGCGGTCGTGGGTGATCATCAGCACCGCGCCCGCATATTCCTTCAGGTGGTTTTCCAGCCATTCGACGCTCTCGGCATCCAGATGGTTGGTCGGTTCGTCGAGCAGCAGGATGTCCGGCTTCTGGATCAGCAGGCGGGTGAGCGCGATGCGGCGCTTCTCACCGCCCGACAGGCTGTCGACCGGCCAGTCCGAAGGCGGACAGCGCAGCGCTTCCATCGCGATCTCAAGCTGGTTGTCGAGCGTCCAGCCGTCCACGGCGTCGATCTGCTCCTGCAACGTGCCCATTTCCTCCATCAGCGCGTCGAAATCGACGTCCTCCGGCGGATCGGCCATGATCATGCTGATCTCGTTGAAGCGGTCCAGCTTGTCCGCAATCTCCCGCGCGCCGTCCTTGACGTTTTCCAATACCGTCTTGTTCGGGTCGAGTTGAGGCTCCTGCGGCAGGTAGCCGACCGAGATATTCTCGCCCGGCCATGCCTCTCCGCTGAAATCCGTGTCGATGCCGGCCATGATCTTCATCAGGGTCGACTTGCCCGCGCCGTTGGGGCCGACGATGCCGATCTTCGCGCCGCGATAGAATTGCAGGTTGATCTGGTTGAGCACCGGCTTGGCGGCGCCGGGAAAGCTCTTGGTCATGCTCTTCATGACGAACGCGTATTGGGAGGAGGCGGACATGGCTTGAAGCAGCTCCGAAAGGACAATCGTTGGAAATTGGCGCCGGGTTAGCGGAGGCGGAACGCGTTGGCAAATGGGGGATGTCCCGCTAAGCCTTGATCCATGCAGAAAATCCGATCGGGCACGCTTGCCGCCCTTTTCCTCGGCAGCATATCCACTCCCGTCCTTCCTCTTGCCGCGGCGCCGGCCGGGCTGGAGGCGATTCGCGCGTCGGCCCTGACGGACGAGGTCGCGATGGACTTCACCGAAGGCCTGACCACCGAGGTCGGACCCCGCCCCGCCGGCACCCCGCAGGAAGCGCGGGCCCGCGATTGGGCCGTGGCGAAGCTCAAGAGCCTTGGCTTCTCCAACGTCCGGGCCGAACCCTACACCATGCCCGTATGGCTGCGCGGCCATGACGAGGCCCGCGTGAACGCCCCCTTCCCGCAGACCCTGGTTCTCGCCGCCCTCGGCAACAGCGCCTCCACCCCGGACAAGGGGATCGAGGGAGAGGTCGTCTATTTCCCCACGCTGGCCGATCTGGAGGCCGCGCCCGAAGGCAGCCTGAAGGGCAGGATCGCCTTTGTCAGCCATGCCATGCACGCGACGCAGGACGGCAGTTCCTATGGCTATTTCGGCGCGACCCGCCGCCAGGGTCCCAGCATCGCCTCGAAAAAGGGCGCCATCGCCATCCTGATCCGCTCGATCGGCACCGACAATCATCGCCAGCCCCATACAGGCGTCCAGATGTGGGCGGATGGCGTGAAACCCATTCCCGCCGCCGCGCTCAGCGTGCCCGATGCCGAACAGCTTGCCCGGATTGTCTCCCGCGGGCAGCCGGTGCGGCTTCACCTCACGCTCAGTTCGAAGATGCTGAAGGACCAGCCCTCGGGCAATGTCCTGGCCGAAATCCCCGGCAGCGATCCCAAGGCGGGCGTGGTCGTCGCCGCATGCCATCTCGATAGCTGGGACCAAGGCACGGGGGCGATAGACGATGGCGCAGGCTGCGGCATCGTGGCCGCCGCGGCGCTTCAGGCGGCCAAGGCCGGGCCGCTCCGCCGCACCATCCGCGTGCTGATGGCCGGTGCGGAGGAAGTGGGCGGCAATGGCGGCCGTGCCTATTACGACGCCCATGGCAAGGAAGCACATGCCATGGTGATGGAATCGGACTTCGGGGCAGATCGCGTCTGGCGGGCGGATTTCAAGCTGCCGCAAGGCCATGATGCGCTTGCCCGCCGGGTCGTGGCCGGGCTGGCGCCGCTCGGCATCGGGGCCAGCCGATTGCCCGCGGGCGGAGGTTCCGACATCGAACCGCTGGTGAAGGCCGGCGTTCCGGTGATCGATCTCCAGCAGGACGGCACCCGGTATTTCGACATTCATCACACGCCGGACGACACGCTGGACAAGATCGATCCCACGCAGCTTCGCCAGAATGTCGCCGCCTGGGCAGTTGCACTTTTCGAAATCGCAAATGCGCCGGAATCGCTAGGCGTTAACTGAACTTTTATTGTAGACAACACCCTGTCGCGTGATTCTGTCGCTTCACCGACGCAGAAAAGCATTGATTTGTGCAGCGCACACGTTAATGCGGGTCGCTCGCGTAAGTCACGATTTTGGTGTGACGACGCGGCAAAATGCTATGGGAGCCGTACACAATGAAGAAGATCGCTGTTGTTTTCGCTTCGGCCGGCCTGATGGCCCTCGCCGCTTGCGGTGAGAAGCCGGCCAACGAGACCGCGAACGCTTCGAACGCTGTTGTTGAGAACGTTGTCGAAAACGCCACCAACGCTGCCGACAACGCCGCGAACGCTGCCGACAACGCCGCCAACGCTGCGAACGTCGCCGGCAACGCCGCGAACGCCGAATAATCTTCGCTCCAGCGAGATTTTCGAAAGGGCGGATCGTCTTGGTACGATCCGCCCTTTTTCTATGCGGGCGGGATTGGGGCCAAAAGCGCGATTGACGTGCGGCCTGCTTCGCCGCTAAGGCCCGCGAGCGCCGGGGAGTAGCGCAGTCTGGTAGCGCGCCTGCTTTGGGAGCAGGATGTCGCAGGTTCGAATCCTGTCTCCCCGACCATTACCCTGGATACCGGGCTCTTCCGGCAGGCCGAGCGACGGCCTGTTCAGCGGAACAGCAGCCACAGGATAATGATGATGGGAATGGGCACGCCCAGCAACCACAGCAAAATGCCCTTGCCCATCCTGTCGATCCTCCATCGCCTGCTATTGCTTTCGCAGGCTCAACGAGCAGGGAAGCCAGGAGGTTCCGCCGATGCCGCGCCCTTGCCAAAGCGGCCGGGGCAGCCCGGCAACGGGCGTTGGCAACAGGCGTTGGCAATAGGTGAAGGCCACCGACGCCGGTCCTTTGATCCGGCAGCGATGGCCCGCCACGGCGGCCCTGGAGCCGCAGGCAAATGTCAGAGCGCGTAGTCGATCTGCGCCCAGAACTTCCTGGTGTCGGCATCGCCGGTGTAGCTGGCGATCCCCTTGCGATCATAATCCGCATATTTGACGAGCGCGCTCAGATGCTTGTTCAGCTTCAGCGTCACCTGCGCATCATATTCGTCGCCATAATGGATCGACAGCCGGTCGCTGCTGAACCGGTGGTAGATGAAGGAAGCGACCAGCGGTCCGGCCTTGCCCACCTTAGGCACGGTATAGGCGACGCCGGCATAATAATCCTGAATGCCGGTGCCGGGCGTGGTCAGGAACTTGTCGGCCCAGCCGTTGAACTTGTGCAGCGTGGCAAAGGGCGTCTGGAAGGCGAAACCGCCCGCGATGCCGGTCGCGCCCGCATCCGATCCCAGCAATTCATAGCCCGCCGTCAGCTTGAAGGCGGCAATGTCCAGCCCCAGTTCCGCCGTGACGAAATCCGCCGAATAATCGACGGGATTGGTCGCATGGTCGCTCTGCCGCGCATAGCTGGCGAGGTAGCTGAGCTTCACCTTCTTCGCGAGCGGCTGCGCACCGGTGAAGCGCAGGCCATAGGTCTGGCTGCTGTTGCGCCTCAGCGCGGCCACCGCCTCATCCTCATCCACCAGATAGGCGAAGCCGGTCAGAGTCCCGAGCTTGGTCTTGTAGGAGATGTTGGCGAAGACATCGTCGCCCTTGATGTCCGTCGGCCGGTTGGCCGAACCGAACTTGCCGCCGTCTATGCCCCAGATCGTCCGCGCCGCTATCGCGTAGCTGAGGTCGACCTTCAGGTTCTTGATCCCCATATATTCGATGCGCACGGCATCGAAGGTCTGCTCATTCTGCCGCCAGGCGACGGAGCCGACGAAGCGCTGGTCGTCCAGGTTGATCCGCTGACGGCCCACGGTCACGACCAGCGGCTTTGTGCGGTATTGGATCTGCACCCGGTTGGCCTCGACCGTCTCCGGATCGGCCACGATGGGATAGAGCGTCTTTCCGTTGACGCCGCTATTATAGTCCTCATCGATCGCCAGCGTGCCTTCGGCTTCGGCCAGGAAGGCCCAGGGGCCCTTCGAAACCTCCCCGCCCGCGCGCAGCCGCATCGTCACGGAATGGGCATCGCGGCTGCTGCTGAGCGGCGCGGGGCCCGCCTGATCGACCGTTTCGTACCGCAAGCGGGCCTCCACGATCGGCTTGAAAACGACATCCTGCGCCAGCGCCGGCGCCGCGATCGCGGACAGTCCCATTATTGGGACCGACGCCGAAAACAGGAAAGAAACCTTCTTCATAAATCCCCCTTCATTTGCTCCCGATGGCCTTTCCGGGCCTGTTCAGGGCATCCTCTCCAAACCGGATTTCAGGCGGCAAGCGTCGCCGGATTGCGGTAGCGCTCGTGCAGGAAGTGGATGACGGCGGAACGCGCTTCGGCATATTCGGCCGTGTCGACAGCCTCCAGCCGGTTTCGGGGACGGGCCAGCGGCACGGCAAGGTCCTCCCCGATCCGCGCCGCCGGGCCGTTGGTCATCATGACGACCCGGTCAGCCAGCAGCACCGCCTCGTCGACATCATGGGTGATCATCAGCACGGTGTTGTTCAGCCGCGCCTGCAAATCCATGACCACGTCCTGAAGCGCCGCCCGTGTCAGCGCGTCGAGCGCGCCGAAAGGTTCGTCCATCAGCAGGACGCGTGGGTTCATGGCGATGGCGCGGGCGATGCCGACACGCTGCTTCATGCCGCCCGACAGTTCGCCCGGCCGCTTGCCCACGGCATGGGCCATCTGGACCAGTTCCAGATTGTGCATGACCCAGTCCCTGCGTTCGGCCCTGTTCCTGCCGCCCGCCGTCTTGTCGACGGCCAGACGCACATTCTCCTCGACCGTCAGCCAGGGCAGCAGGCTATGGTCCTGAAAGACGACCGCCCGGTCCGGCCCCGGCGCGTCGACCAGTTCGCCGTCGAGGAAGATCGCGCCCCGCGTCGGCTCGACCAGCCCGGCGACGGCATTGAGCAGCGTCGACTTGCCGCAGCCGGAATGGCCGATCAGCGCCACGAACTGGCCCTTTTCAACCTCCAGATCGATCCCGTCGAGCGCGCAGAAGCGCCCTGCCCTGGTCGGAAATTCGACGGTGACGCCCTCAAGCGCGAGATAGCTGCGCTGTTTCATGAAAATGCCCTCCCCTGTCAGCCTGCGCGGCCGATGATGCGGCCCGCAAAGGCGACGATGCGGTCCAGCGCGAAGCCCACCATGCCGATCCAGATCAGCGCGACGATAGTGTCGGTCAGCAGCGAACTGTTGTAGCTGTCCCAGATGAAGAAGCCGACGCCGGTGCCGCCCTGCACCATCTCGGCCGCGACGATGGCCAGCCAGCTCATGCCGACGCCGATGCGAAGACCGGTGAACATGTGCGGCACCGTGGCGGGCAGCATGATGCGCACGAAATATTCGATCGGATTGAGCGCCAGCACCTTGGCGACGTTGCGATAGGCGGCCGGAATGGTCTGCACCCCTGCCGCCGTGTTCAATATGATCGGCCAGATCGCGGTGATGAAGATCAGGAAGATGGCGGAGGGCTGCGCCTGCTGGAAGATGGCGAGGCTGATCGGCAGCCAGGCCAGCGGCGGCACCGTGCGCAGCACCTGGAACAGCGGGTCGAGCGCGCGGAAGGCGAAGACGCTCTGCCCGATCAGGATGCCCAGCGCCACGCCGATGACCGCCGCGATGCTGTAGCCGATCAGCACGCGGCTGAGGCTGGTCAGCACATGGCCGGCAATGCCGACGTCGCCGCCGTCCTGGATGCTGAAATGGGTGAGGCCGATCTCCACGCCCTTGAACGGATGCATGATGACGTCATGGCTTTCCTGCCAGACGGCGAGCGGACTGGGGAAAGTCGCGCTCGGCGATCCGCAGAGCAACTGCCAGAAGGCCAGCAGCCCCGCGATCATCACCATGGTCGGCAGCATGCTGGCCGCCCCGGATCGCGCTGCGCGGATCAGCGGATGCACGGGCGCTGCCACCGGCTCGAAACTGCGGCGGGCGATGGCTTGCTCGGGATAGGGCAGGATGACACCCAATTCGGTGCTGGCCCCGCCGGTCGAAGCCGACGGCCCACTCATCCTGCCGGGCGATGGCGATGCCATGCTGATCTCCTTCATCATACGCGCTTGATCGCCAGGCTGGCGAGATAGGCCTTGGGGTTGGCGGGATCGAAGGTCTTGCCGTCGAAGAATTTCTCGACGCCGCGGCTGTCGCTGGCCGGGCCCTTGCCGCCCAGCATCGCGGCGGCCTTGCGCCAGATGTCGGACCGGTTGACCTTCGCGATCACGCCCTTGGTATCGAGCGTCATGGGCAGCTTGCCCCAGCGTTGGTTCTCCGTGAGGAACCAGAGATCGTGGCTCTTGTAGGGGAAGGAGGCGTAACCCGCGAAAAACTTCATCCTGAAGGCCGCGTTCGGGAATTTCCGTCCGTCGCCCATGGTGAAATTGCCCTGCAGGCGGTCGGCAATGTCGGTGATCGGGCACTTCAGATAATCGCGCCCCGCAATCGTCCCGGCCAGTCGCGCGATATTGCCGGGATTGTCCGCCCAGCGCTGCGCCTCGATGATCGCCGCCGTGATCGCCAGCGCCGCCCTGGGATATTTCGCCACCCAGTCGGACCGCATGGCGAAGCTCTTTTCGGGGTGGTTCATCCACATCTGGCCGGTCGAAACGGCGGTGTAGCCCAGTTGCTGCGCGACGAGCTGGTCGTTCCACGGCTCGCCCACGCAGAAGGCGTCCATCGTGTCGGCCTTCATGTTCGCCACCATCTGCGGCGGCGGCACGGTGATCAGTTCGACATCCTTGTCCGGATCGATCCCGCCGGCCGCCAGCCAATATCGCAGCCACATGTCATGCGTGCCGCCGGGGAAAGTCATCGCCATGGAGATCTTCTTGCCGGCCGCCTTGCGCTGGGCGATCACGCCTTTCATCTTTCCGGCGTTGAGGTCCGCCCTGGCCCCCAGATATTCCTTGGATACGGAGATCGCCTGGCCGTTGACATTGAGGCGGGCGAGGATGCTCATCGGCGTCGCCTTGCCGATCGCGCCCAGCGTCAGCAGATAGGGCATGGGCGTCAGGATATGCGCCCCGTCGATGCCGCCGCCCGCGCTTCCCAGCACCAGATTGTCGCGGGTCGCGCCCCAGCTCGCCTGCTTCGCCACCTGCACGTCGGGCATGCCATATTTGGCGAAGAAGCCCAGTTCCCTGGCGATGATCAGCGGCGCCGCATCGGTCAGCGCGATGAAGCCCAGCTTGGCGCCCGTGACTTCCGGTCCTGCCCCGGCCGCGAACGCACCCGATGGAAATGCCTGCTGCACCGCAGCGAGCAGCGCCGCCGTGCCGCTCCTCTTCAGCAGCCCACGCCGGCTGACGCCATGCTGATTATCCCCCTCTGCCATTCCCTGATGTCCTTTCCTTGTTGCCCGTGACTGCCGGAAGCAGCGCGCAACCAGCCATCGCCGGAAGCGATCCAGCGCACGAAAATCGATGCCGAAAGCCGCCCGGCAGCATCCATGCCGCCAGCGAAAACCCAATAAAAAAGCCGCCGGAACGAAGGTCGTCGGACCTTGTTCAGGCGGCGTCATTGCCATGTCGGTCTTTTCATCAACCGAAGCTGAACCCTGACCGTCATCGGCAGGCCCAACCTATGTGCCGAAGCGCCCCTGCTTCGACGGATGGAAAGCTGTCACCGATTCATCCGAGTCGCAAGCGAAATTTTTGCATTGCACAAACTATAACCGCCAAGCGCTTTGCCGGATCGGGCGGCAGGCGTCATGAACCCTGCACGTTTGCGCAAGATATGTTCGGCCAAGCAGATCGACGGGTGATGAAATTGGTGGGCCCGGCAGGACTCGAACCCGCAACCTAGCCGTTATGAGCGGCCAGCTCTAACCATTGAGCTACAGGCCCCACCTTGTTGCCCGGATAGGCAGCATCAGGCCGCTTGGCAAGCCTGTCCTCGCGGCTGGACTGCGTTAAGGAACGCATCCAGCGTCGCGGGGCGAACATTTCGCCTGTCCAGATGATCAAGCACTGCGTCCCACCAGCCATAGAAGGCGGTCCTGTCCGCCTCGTCGCGAACATAGGGCGTATGCCCCGGCTCCAGCGTCGGGGAGTGGAAGCTGAAATTCAGCACCGGCACGCCTTCCCCCAACAAGGCGTCGATTGCGGCGATCGCCTCCCGCGCGTCGATCCCTTCGGGCGTCAACGGTATGCGGCTCAACATCCCGGTATGCGCCAATGCGCCAGCCATCGGTCCCATGAGTTGCGCCGCGCGGTACAGACGCTCGCCACCGCCGCGCAGCAGACCGGCAAAGGCCGTGGACAGCGGCAGCTCCACCAGGCGCCGCCCGGGTCCGGCCCAATAGGGATATTGCGGCAAGCCCCGGAAGTCCGGACCATGTTGCCCGCCATAATCGAAGCGGCTGCGGACCGAACTGTCCAGCCGGAAGCCCGCCTCCTCCAGCAGGCGGGCGCTATTGGGCCCGACACCGTAGCGGCCGGCCCGGTAAGCGATGGGGCGAGCGCCGAAACGTTCCGCAATCCGCTGGCATAGCGCTTCCAGCTTCGCCCGCTCCACCGCCTCCGGCAGAAAGCCGACATAGCTGTTGGCGGCCGTCACCTCCTCGACATGCGGCGGGTTGACCCAGGGATGCAGATGCGCGCCGATGTCGGCCGCGCCATCGGCCAGCCAGCGTCCCATCAGCTCCGCCGCTGCGTCGCTGTCGACCACGGGATAGTCGGTCACATAGACGGGTTTCACCCCGGCGGCCGAGAAATAGGCCTGGCCGCGCGCCATTCCGTCGAGCGCCGTCACGCCATGCCCCGTCCGGCGGAAGGGGGCGTTCCAGTCGAACTCCTCCTCCGTATCCACGAACAGCATGAAGCGCGTGCCGAAGTCCGGATCGAGCGTGACCCTGTCCTCCGCCGCTGGTGCGCGGAGCAGGTTGCCGTCATGGAAAAGCGTCGTCATCCGCCCACCGCTACCCGGATTTGGTTGCGATAGGGTTTCGCTCGGCGCAGGTCAGGCGCTGCCGACGGCATCCTCCGTCTCCGCCATGGCCGGCACGGCGAGCAGGAAACGGCCGGGTTCGACGTCCAGCGCCCCGCCGCACCCCGTCGCCAGGCTGCGGATCAGGCGGAGAGAAAAGCCAAGGCCCAGCAGCGGGCCGTCCGCCCAATTGCCGTCCGGCATATAGCCTGGATCGAGCAGCCGGTCCTCTTCCATCCCCGCCAACGTCGACGGCCGATCGATGGCCAGCACCACGCGGCCTTCCGCCCCGTCCGGCTGATACCAGCAGGCGCCGGTCAGCGCTTCCCCGGCCGGTGCAACGGATATGAGCGTACGCAGCAGATGCTGGATCATGCGCTCGCCCTGCACCGGATCGATCCGCACCATCGGCAGGCCCCGCGCCATGGCGATGTCGATCTGCGCGCTGTCCCCCTGCTCGCGGAAGCGCGCCGAAACCTGCGTCACCAGCAACGCGGGGTCGACGGCGCGCGGCGCCTCGTTCCCGCCCTCGCCCCGCGACACGCGCGCCGCAAGGTCCAGATCGTCGAAGGCCGTCAGCAGATGCCGCGCATCCACGGCGATCTTGCCCGCCATGTCGCGATATTCGGGACCTGCCGGACCGAACAGTTCCTGTTCGATGATCTCGGCAAAGCCCAATATCGCATTCAGCGGCGTGCGGAGTTCATGCACCAGTTGCCGGATCGAATCGGCGGACAGACCGGCGATGGACACAGGCTCGGCGCGGGGTTCGACGGCGACTTCGTGGAGATAGGGTCGCCGGGCCTGCCCGCGATAGCCCTGGAAACGGCCGGAGCGCGGATCGAAAAAGGGTGTGGCCGACAGCCGCCACTCGCCCGCCATCGTGCCGCCGACGATCGTATAGCGGCCGTTCTGAAAACCGCTGCGCCGCATGAAGGCGCCCGCGACATGGCCATCCGGGCCGCTGCCGCCTTCCAGCGCCGTCTCGTTGAGCGCAAGGCCGATCAGCGCCGCCCGCGGTCCCTGGTCGATCCAGACGATCGTTCCGGACGCATCCGTTTCGAAGGCGAAGGCGCGGGGTCCGGTGATGGCGGGGCGCTGCGGCGCTTCGTCCGCGTCGCCTGCGCGCCGGGCGCTGGTGAAGCGTGCGATCCGGTCAACCAGATTGCGGATCTGGCTGCGATCCTCCTCCGCCTCCTCGACCGGCTCGGCCTGCGGCCGGTCGATTTTCGGATCGGCAGGAACGATCATCGCCTCGGTCAGCAGCATGTCTTCCTGCTCGACCGCGACATCGCTGGTCAGCACCAGGTCGGTCGCACCGAACGCCTCCAGCCCCTGCAGCGTCGCCGGGCCAAGGTCGCGCCGCGACCGCAGCACGCCACGCGCCGTCGGCGTCAGGCGCGGCAACATCTCGACCCAGGCCGCGTCGGAAAGGCGCGCACGGGACATGGCGGCGGCGACAATCGCCGGGCGGTCATTGGCGAAGAATTCGACCAGCGTGGGCGACCGCAACCGACCGCCCAATTCCACGACCGTCGCGATCCGCTGCGTTTCCGACAGTTTCGGCAGCAGTCCGGTCAACCGTTCCAGCAGCGCCGCCCGCTCCGCATCGGACATGATCGATCGGTCGTGCCGGTCGTTTTGCGCCAGCAGATCCACGCATTGCCGCCAAAGCGTGACGGCCCCGATGCCGCTGCGTCCTTCCGCGGCGAGAACCGTCTGCATGAGATCGTTGAAGCGCACCCGAATTCCCCAAATTCCAGCCCCGGCGCAGCGCTGAAAAACCTTCCGCCGGAGAGATCGTTACACAGGAATAATGCTTCGCGCCGCAAAGGGGAAGGGCCGCGGACGGGTTCTTATGCGAACGTCGCATAGTGGGACAATTGCATTGTCCTGAAATATTATTATGGTAACGCCTTATTAACTGGCAAGGAAATAAGCGGAATAATGGCCGGCCCCAATATTGACGACATCGACCTCCAGATCCTTGGCGAATTGCAGGGCGACGGCAGGATGACCAATGTGGAGCTGGCCCGCAAGGTGGGCCTGACGGCTCCCCCGTGCCTGCGCCGCGTCCGCGCGCTGGAGGAAAGCGGGGCCATCAGTTCCTACCATGCCGTGGTCAACCCATCGATGCTGGGCTACACCATCACGGTCTTCGCGATGGTCAGCCTGAAGAGTCAGGCCGAAGCCGACCTGAAGGCATTTGAGGACCACATCGCCACCCTGCCTGAGGTGCGCGAATGCTATATGCTGAACGGCGAAATCGACTTCATCCTGAAGGTGGTGGCGAAGGACCTGCAAAGCTTCCAGCAATTCCTGACGTCGAAACTGACGCCCGCCCCCAATGTGGTCAGCGTGAAGACCTCGCTCACCATAAGGACATCCAAGAACCTGCCGGGCGTGCCGCTTCCCGTTTGAAGGGTGACGGTCAGGGTTGGTTTCCTGCCATTCCCCCTCCCGCAGGCGGGAAGGGGCTAGGCGGTGGGCTAGCGCGACATCAGCGGGAATTTGCAACGGCTAAGTCAGAAGCTCGCTACGCTCGCGCCCACCCCTAACCCCTCCCGTTTACGGGAGGGGAAGGTCCTGAATTGGCCAATTCCGGCCAACAAGCAGCCCGGCTTCTCCCTCAGCTCGCAGGCGCCACCGTCGGCATGGAGGCCGTCTTCCTGCTCTGCTGATCCACCCAGACGGACCAGAAGCCAGCGACATTCGCCCAGTTGCCCGTCGTCACCTGTCCCAGTGCGGCCTTCGCCCCGGCCAGATCGCCCGACCGCGCCAGTGCCACGCCAAGCCGTGCATTGGCCCTGCCGGCATCGACGCCTCCCTTGCTCAGGGCAAGGCGATATTGCTCGACCGCCTGCGGGAACTGGCCGAGCGAGAAATAGGTGTCGCCCACGGCCATGGCTGCCGACCCGTCCTTTGCCGCCGACGCCTTCTTCGCCGCAGCGGGCAGGCCCGCGATTTCCTTCGCAGCCTTGGGTGTGGCGCTCTTCAGCAATTGCGCCGTCGCCGCCTGTGTCGGCGTCAGCTTGCCGGCCGAGCGACCGGCCTCGATGATCGCCTTGGTCTCCGCGCTATAGCCCGTCTTGTCGGCCAGTTGCGCATAGGCCTGGTAGTCGCGCTCGCTCGCCATGGCGCCATTGGCCGCCTGCAGGCGATAGAGGTCGAGCTGCACCTGCGCATCCATGCCGGGCGCCGTCAGGTAATTGGCGAGAGCGGACCGCCATTCCCCTGCCGAATCATAATGGGCAAGGCGCTCCCGATACAGCGCGCCCAACTCCGTCCAGTCCCCTGCCTGATAGGCCATGGAGATCGCCCGGTCGTACCAGGCGGCCGGTATCGGCTGCCCGGCCGTCCGCTGCCGCGCCAGCGCCTCCTGCACGAAGCCTCGCGCATCCTTGGGCTTGTTGCGCCGGATGGCGATGTCCGCGCGCAGCATGGTGGCGTCGATCGGATCGTAACCGAGCGTCCGGGCGTAATCGAGCTGCGCCGTCGCATCGTCGTAATTGCCGACGATGTAGGACAGATAGCCCGCGATATAGCGCAGGCGCGGCATATCGCCCTTGGGCACCGAGGAGGTCTTGAACATGTCGTTCAATGCCACCCGCTGCGCCTGCCGGTCGACCTTCAGCACCGCCAGCTGGAACCGCAGGCCCGCCGCCACATAGGCCTCGAAATCGCTGACCGGCATCAGGCCCGAAATCTGGGCCTGCGCGGTCGAGACATCCCCGGCCTTGATCGCGCTGTCCGCCGCCTGCGTCGCGGCGCGGAAACTGTCCGACATCTGGATCGCGGGGCCGACGGCCGGCTTCTTCGCAACGGCGGGCGCGGCCGCCATCAGGGCGGCGCCGGCCAGCAGCCCGCAGGTCAGATTCGAATGTCTCATCATGGCCATGTCAGCCATCCCCCTTGTCGCCTGGCTCCGGCCAGACCGTCATCATGTTCGAAGATGGAAAAGGCGCACCGCCCGGACCGGGCAGCGCGCCTCCATCAGGCAAAGATCAGGCCTTGGTGGCCAGATAGGCCAGCCACAGATCGGCGATCTGCTTGCGCGAACCGGCCTGCACCGACTGGAAAGCCGCCTTGGCCGAAGCATTGTCGCCACCCAGAGCCTTGGCGATGCCCATGCGGGTGTTGATCTCGTCCGCGTCGACGCCGCCCTTCTGCTTGGCGAGTTCGAACATCGCCGCCGCCTTGGCATAGTCGCCATAGCCCAGATAGGCGTCGGCCGTGGCCGCCGCGATCTTGCCATTGGCCGCCTTGCGCGCATCGGCCTCGGCCGTGCCCAGCGAGCCCTTGTCGCCCGCGATCTTCGACACGGCAGGCTGGTACAGGTCACCGCCCTGGCTGGCGTTCAGCACGCCCTTGCCGCGGCCCGCGTCGATCGCGGACTTCACTTCGCCATAGATGCCGGTCTTCGACGCCATTTCGGCATATTCCAGATAATCCTGCGCCACGACCAGGCCGCCGGAGGTCGCCATCAGGCGCAGCACGTCCAGATTCTCGCGGTTTGAGATATTGGGATTGGCCTGCTGGAACAGACGGATCAGCGTGCGCAGATTTTCGCCGCTGGGCGCTGCCTGATAGGCCATCTTGGCCCATTCGGTGACTTCAGGCAGCTTCGCCGTCGCGGCGCGGCTGACGCCGATCTGGTACCATTGCGCCGGCACCTGGCCGCCCGAGGCCCTGGTCGCGTCCGCCGCGGCCTTGAGCGCGGCCAGACCCTGCTGGTTCAGGCCACGCTGCGGCTCGACCGAAGCGTTGGCGGTGCCGGCCTTGCCGAAATAGGCCTGCGCCAGCGTCACGTTCACCGCTTCGGGCTTGTAACCGGCCTGCGCCGCGGCCTGGGCGCGGGTGATGGCAAGATCGTAATTCTTCGCCTGCAGCGCCTGGTCGGCGGCGACGGCGTTGAACTGGCCGGCCTGTTCCGGCGGGGTGAGGCCGCTGTCCAGCATCTGGGTCAGCGCCTCGCTCTGCATCGCCGCATCCTTGCCGGCGATGGAGGTGTTCAGCTTGATGGCGCCGATCTGATATTTGTCGTCGTTCGACTTGGCCTTGCTGTCGGCGTCGGCCAGCGCGGCCTTTGCCGCTGCGAAATCCTGCTTCTCGGCGGCTTGCTGCGCGGTCTGCAGCGCCTTGACCACGTCGGGCGAGACGTTCAGCTTGGGCGCGCCGCCCTTCTTCTCTTCCTTCTTGGCCGCGAATGCCGGAACCGAAACGGCGCCGCCAGCCAGCGCGAGAGTCAGCGCGAGCGCCACGGGGGTAACAAAACGCATGTTCATCTTCTCCTCTGCGCCCGGGGGACAGGCGGCCTTTGTTTACGCCGATTAGGGGTCGGCGCGTGAATAACGTTTGAACGACCTATATGCACCAGTTAACCGCCTGTCAGCCCCAAGGAACGGATCGCGCGAAACAATCTGGCGCGCCGATCGCGCGGCTCATGGTCCATACCGCTCATTCCCGTCGCGTGCGCGCGTGCGCGCGAGGGGTGACAATATTGTTTCGCTCCGCTAGTGCAGCAGCAACGAACCATATCCATCCAAAAAGAGAATCGCATTGACCGACGAGACTGCCCTCGCCGACCCTTCGGACATCAGCCCCATCTCCATCGTGGAGGAGATGAAGGCGAGCTATCTCGACTATGCCATGTCGGTGATCGTCGCCCGCGCCCTGCCGGACGTGCGCGACGGCCTGAAGCCGGTGCATCGCCGCATTCTCTTTTCCGCCCATGAATCGGGCTTCACCTACAACAAGCCCTATCGCAAGTCGGCCCGCATCGTGGGCGACGTGATCGGTAAATATCACCCCCATGGCGACACGGCGATCTACGACGCATTGGCGCGCATGACCCAGGACTGGTCGATGCGCGTGCCGCTGATCGACGGGCAGGGGAATTTCGGTTCCATGGACCCCGACCCGCCGGCGGCCATGCGCTATACCGAAGCGCGGCTCGCCAAGGTGACGAACGCCCTGCTGGACGATCTCGACAAGGACACCGTGGATTTCCAGCCGAACTACGACGCTTCGGAAAGTGAGCCGCAGGTCCTGCCCGCGCGGTTCCCCAACCTGCTGGTCAACGGCGCGGGCGGCATCGCGGTCGGCATGGCGACCAACATCCCGCCGCATAACCTTGGCGAAGTAATCCGCGCCTGCCTGGCCTATATCGACAACACCGGCATCACCGTGGACGAACTGATCCAGATCGTCCCCGGCCCCGACTTCCCGACCGCGCCGCTCATCCTCGGCCAGTCCGGCGCCCGCAGCGCCTATCATACCGGCCGCGGCTCAATCATGATGCGCGCCCGGCACGAAATCGAGGAAGGGCGCGGCGACCGCCGTTCCATCGTCCTCACCGCCATTCCCTATCAGGTCGGCAAGAACGGCCTGGTCGAAAAGATCGCCGAAGCCGCCAAGGACAAGCGGATCGAGGGGATCAGCGACATTCGCGACGAATCGAGCCGCGAAGGCGTGCGGATCGTCATGGACCTGAAGCGCGACGCCACGCCCGAAGTCGTGCTGAACCAGCTCTGGCGCAACACCCCCGCCCAGTCGAGCTTCCCGGCCAACATGCTCGCCATTCGCGGCGGCCGCCCGGAACTGCTCAACATCCGCGACATCATAGAGGCGTTCGTCCGCTTCCGCGAAGAGGTCATCACCCGCCGTACAAAGTACGAGCTCAACAAGGCCCGCGACCGCGCGCATATCTTGCTGGGCCTCGTCATCGCGGTCACGAACCTCGACGAAGTCGTCCGCATCATCCGGGGCTCGGCCAGCCCTGCCGAAGCGCGCGAAACTCTGCTCGCCCGCGACTGGCCGGTGGCGGAGATCGCGCCCTATCTGCGGCTGGTGGAAGCGATCGAAACGGAAGTCAGCGGCGACAGCTACCGCCTGTCGGACACGCAGGTCCGCGCGATCCTCGACCTGCGCCTGCATCGCCTGACCGCGCTCGGCCGGGATGAGATCGGCAATGAACTGGCGGAACTCGCCACCGCCATTGCCGAATATCTCGCCATCCTCGGCGACCGCGTGAAGCTCTACGCCGTGATGCGTGAGGAGTTCGAGGCGATCGAGCGCGACTTCGCCACCCCGCGCCTGTCGGAGATCACCGCCGCCGCCGACGGCATAGACGACGAAGACCTGATCGAGCGGGAGGAGATGGTCGTCACCGTCACCGTGCAGGGCTATATCAAGCGCACCCCGCTGGAGAGCTTCCGCGCCCAGGCGCGCGGCGGCAAGGGCCGCTCCGGCATGGCGACGAAGGATGAGGACGCGATCACCGAATTGTTCGTGACCTCCACCCATACGCCGGTCCTTTTCTTCTCGACGGCGGGCAAGGTCTATCGCCTCAAGGTCTGGCGCCTGCCCGAAGGCGGCCCGGCGACGCGCGGGCGGCCGATGGTGAACCTGCTGCCGCTCGGCCCCGGCGAGACGATCCAGACCGTGCTGCCGCTGCCCGAGGATGAGGAGAGCTGGAAGGATCTGCACGTCATGTTCGCCACCGCGAACGGCACGGTGCGCCGCAACAGCATGGACGCCTTCGCCAACATCCCGTCGAATGGCAAGATCGCGATGCGCTTCGACGATGAAAGCAGCGACCGCCTGATCGGCGTGGCGCTGCTCACCGAAGAGGATGACGTGCTGCTCGCCACCCGCCAGGGCAAGGCGATCCGTTTCCAGGCGACGGACGTGCGCGAATTCCAGAGCCGCACCTCCACCGGCGTGCGCGGCATGACGCTGAAGAAGGACGATGAGGTCATCTCGCTCTCCATCCTTCATCGCGCCGGCATCAAGGATCAGGAAGAACGCGACGACTATCTCCGCTTCGCCCCCTGGAAGGCGGAGAAGGAAGGCTCGCCGCAGATGAGCGCGGAACGCTTTGCCGAACTGGCGGCCAAGGAACAGTTCATCCTCACCGTCTGTGCGAACGGCTATGGCAAGCTGTCCTCGGCCTATGACTATCGCCGCACTGGACGCGGTGGGCAGGGCATCACCAATATCGACAATATCGGCCGCAACGGCCCTGTCGTCGCCAGCTTCCCGGCGCGGCACGGCGACCATCTGATGCTCGTCACCGACCAGGCCAAGCTGATCCGCATGGGCCTTGAATCCCTCCGCGTCATCGGCCGCAGCTCGGCGGGCGTCCGCCTCTTCAACGTGTCCGACGACGAGCATGTCGTCAGCGCGGCGAAGATCGAGGAAAGCGACGAGGAGACGGAGGTGAGCACCCCCGCCGGCCTGGAAGTCAGCCCGGACGTCAGCCCCGAAGCCGATCCGGACCTGGCCGAAGAGTGACAGACCTCTTCGCCTACAAGATCCTGACCGGGGATCAGTATGACCAGTTGAAGGCGGACGGCGTGTTCAAGGGCGCGCCGGTCGATGTTGCGGATGGCTATATCCACATGTCGACCCGCGAACAGGCCGCCGAAACCGCCGCCAGGCATTTTGCGGGGCAGGACCATCTGGTGATGCTGATGGTCGACCTGGCGCCTTTCGGGGACGCGCTGAAATGGGAAGAGTCGCGCGGCGGCGCCCTCTTCCCGCACCTCTATGGCGACCTGCCGCTCAGCGCCGTTGCAGGCAAGGTGGTCCTGCGCCTGGACGAGCAGGGCAGGCATCTCTTTCCGGCGGGTTTCTGATCACCGGCCTCTGGCGCGGCGCGCCCGCGCGGCAGGCCGCGGCGCCGTCATGACCCCCAGCGCCCTGACAGCCATGGCGGGATGATGCAATAGTCCGTCGATCCTGCGCACCCATGCCGGTGGCGGGACCGGCCGGCGCAGTCCCAGCAGGCCCAGCCGAATGATTGGCGAGCTTCTTTCGAGCAGCAGATAGAACAGGACCGGGACCGCCAGCGCCGCCACGATGCGCACGGAGGCGGGCCACCATGGCTGC
Organism: Sphingobium sp. PNB; assembly: GCF_019873065.1. Lineage (NCBI taxonomy): Bacteria > Pseudomonadati > Pseudomonadota > Alphaproteobacteria > Sphingomonadales > Sphingobiaceae > Sphingobium > Sphingobium sp. PNB. Next base: position 11,576 of record NZ_JAINEZ010000025.1, on the reverse strand, counting down.
GTCTCGATCAGCACCATCCTGTGCATGAAGAGGATCACGAGGGACGCCCGTCCCAGCAGGGCGAATTTGCGGCCGATGCCAAGCGGCGTCAGCGGCCCCGATGCCAGCCACCGGCTCAGCCACACGATCATGTGCGACCATCCGATCGCCCCTGCGACGCTGGTCAGGGCCGAGCCATAATGGCCGAACTTCATGTCCATCGGCAGGATGAAGGGCGTCAGCAACAGCGTCACGATGGCGATCAGCAGGTGCACCGGGCCCTCGAACACCGGCTCGCCTCCCAGCAGGAAGGTCGATGCCCAAAGGCTGCCGACGCCGAGGAAGAATATCGCCATGGGCAGCACCGCCATATTCCACGCCAGCGAATAGCCGCCCAGCGGATAGGCGATGACCAGCATCAGCAGGAGCAGCGGGATCAACCGCACCCCGCACCCCTCCCCCATGCGCCGGGCCATGGCGTTGAAGGCGACCTGCGCCCCGAAAAGGACGGTGATGAACCAGGCCGTTCCGAACCAGCCGGTAAGCTGCCGCCCGCCGAACAGCATGCGCCGGGCCAGCAGCAGGTCGGAATGGAAGATCGCGGACCAGCTTTTCCCATCCAGCATCATGCCGGCGTCCTGCATGCCCGTCAGCAATGTGAGGAAGCAGCCATAAGGCAGCAGCAGGGAAAAGACGCGCTTGTAGATCAACTGCGCGGATGGTTCGGAATGATAGGCTATGCCCGACAGGATGAAGAACAGCGGCATGTGGAACAGGTAGATCCAGTCATGCAGCCGCCCCGTGACCGCATGGCCCACCACGACAGTGACGATGCCAATTCCCTTGGCACAGTCCAGCCACTCCCAACGTTGTGTCGCGCATTGCATCGATGACGCCTTTCGCTCGCTCATCGTGCGCCCGATTTTTCTTTGTTGGATAGGCGTTTCCGGCGTCGAAAGCCATTAAGGGCGATCGCCTAGGGTATGTGGGGATTCAGTTCAGGGTGGAGCGAAAATGGTGGATTTCGAGAACCGGCGTGGAGCGTACTCAAGGTACGTGAGCACTGGAAGCGCAGAAAGCTGCCATTTGCAGCCCGCCATGAGCTGAATCCCCACACAGCCTAAGACAATTCGCAAGCGATGGAATAGCCGCTGGCCCGGAAAGAGCGGAGAAATACGGGAACAGAGCGGCTGTCCCTGGCTGAATGGAGGGCGCTCAATCCAGCCGCTCGATCAACGCGTCGACACCGGCGTTCACGCCGCCGTAAAGATCGCCCTTCCGGAAATGGGGGATCATCTTTTTGTCGATGACGCCCTGGCAATAGGCGTCCGTCAGCACGCTTTCCAGCCCGAAGCCCACGGCTATGCGGACCAGTTGCTCGTTCGGGGCGACCAGCAGGACCACGCCATCGTCATGGCCCTTGCGCCCGATGCCCCACTGGTTCGCCAGATCGGTGGTGAACGATCCGATCTCCGTCCCGTCAAGGGACGCCACGGTGGCGACAACCATCTGGTGCCTGGTCGATCGCTCCAGCTTTTCCAGCTTCCGGGACAGCGCTTCCTCCTGCCCCACACTGAAAATACCGGCTGCATCGGTCACCCGCCCGGCCAGCGCCACGGCCGGTTCGGCCCGCCCGGCTGTTTCCTGAGACGCCGTTTCCTGAGGCGCCGTTTGCGCTTTCAGGCCGGGGATCGCCAGCGCAGCGGCGCAGAGCAGCAGAAGGCGGACCGGCATGGCCCTCATCCCACCTTCTCCATCCGCGCGACCTTTCCATTCCTCATCCAATAATCATAGCCGCCCCATCTTATCCGGCTGGAGCAGGCGGCCGCCAACTGAATTCCCCAATGCGCCCAGCACACGGCAAATGGCGCCAGCACGTCCCACCGGAGCGACCGCCGCGCCGTCCGCGCCTGGCCGGGTTCCAGCACGCCCGCGACGATCCGCCGCCGCGCCAGCGCCCGGCCGAGAGCCGCTGCATAGCCCACCGCCACGGCGCTCCAGCCGCCCCATCCCACCACCCAGACCCAGCCCAGCGCCTGCACGCCCGCCACGGCGCAGGCGATCCGCCACATGCCCGGACTGTTGGTCAGGACATGGCGATACTGCCGCACGGCGAAAGCCAGCGCCCCTTGCCGCGCCAGCGGACTGGCGATCAGCAGATCGCGCACCGGCCGCAACCGCAGCTTCGCCCGCCATCCGGCCAGCCCGATCGCCATGTCGTCGGACAGCCGCCCCGCCAGCGCGGCATCCAGTTCCAGCCGCTCGGCCGTCTCCCGCGTCAGCGCCATGGCCCCGCCCCAGGGCATGGTCGCGCTCGCGGCTCTGGGCAGAGTCGCCAGTTGCATTTCAACCGCGCCCACCAGCGCAGCCGCCACGCCCGCTTCCGGCAACAACAGCCGGTATCCCGTCACGATGTCGGCCTTTCCCCGCACCAGGGGAAAGAGCAGCCGGCCCACCAGCCGCGGCGGCGGCATGATGTCCGCATCCACGAAAACCAGATAGCGATCGGCCTCCCGCAGGGAGCGCAGGGCCGCGCGCAGCTTGTGAACCTTCTGCCCCTCGTCCCCGGCGATGCCGGCACGAACGAGCTGCACCCAATCCCCCTCGCGCGCAGCCATCGCCTCCGCCGCCGCGCATGCGCCGGAGGTGGCGACCACCAGCCGGAACCGGGCCGTCTGCGCCTTCAGCCGCGCGATGAGACCGGGGCTCCCATCCCAATCGTCCCGCACCGACAGCAGCATGACGACGCCCTCCGGCGCCTCCTCCTGCCGGTCCGTCGGCAGATGCCGCCAATAGTTGAGCACGCCGATCACGCTCAGCCCCTGCAGGATCACCCAAAGCCCCAAGGCCCAACTCATCGCAAATCCAAGCCCTTTACCGCCCCGACCGCTGCTGTATGACGGCAGGCGCGATGCTCTCCAACCCCTTTCTCTTCACCCTCCTCCGTATCCTTCCGGCATCCCTCGCCTCCTGGCTGGGAGGCTGGCTGTCGGCCAATGTCGCGCGCAGGTCCATGAAATTGCGGGATGAACGAGCCCGCAGGAACCTTGCCGTCCTGCGCCCCGAACTGGACCAGGCAACCCGGGAGAGGATGCTCACCCGCCGCTGGTTCAATCTGGGCCGCACCATGGCCGAACTCGCCAATGTCGACCGGCTGGTGAACGACCGGCACGTGACCATTGCGGACGAGGCAGCCTATCGGGAAGCGCTGGCTTCGCCACGGCCGATGATTTTCCTGACGACCCATATCGGCAATTGGGACCTGCTCGCCGCTCATCTGAAGGCGTCGACCGACCGCCCCGGCCTGGGCGTCTACGATCCGCCGGACAATGCGGCGCAGGCCGCGATGCTGAAGCGGGCGCGGGAAAGCTATATGGGGGAAGCGATTACGGGCAGCAGCGGCGCGGCCCGCGCCATCCTGCGGCACCTTTCGGAAAAGGAGCGCCCGATGCTCTATATCCTCGTGGATGAAAGACGCGACCGGCAGGTCTGGTTTCCCCGTTTCGGCCGCGACCTCGAACCGTCGGGCAATCTTTCCATCGCCCTGCGCCTCGCCCGGCGCAGCAATGCCCGCTTCCTGCCCTTCACCCTCGCCCGGACGAAGGGCGCGCACTTCCATCTCGACTGGCACCCGCCGCTCGACCCCAAGGCCATGGAGGAAGCGGAACTGCTCGACGCCATCGACGCCTATCTGGGCAAGGCATGCATCGACCATGCGGACCAATGGCTGGCGTTGCACGATATGGACCTGGCGGCTGCTTCCCCCGCCCTTGTGGCTTCCCGGAGCGAACAGGTGGCGGGATGAAAGCGGTTCTCACGCCCTGCCGCACCCGCTAAAGCGCCCCCATGTCCCGACTCGCCATCAAGATCTGCGGCCTTTCGACGCCTGACACGGTCGGCGCCGCCATGCGCGCGGGCGCCACGCATCTGGGATTCGTCCATTTCCCCAAAAGCCCCCGTCATGTAGAAGCGGACCGGTTGCGCGCCCTGGCAGCGCCCGTCCCATCCCATGTCGGGCGCGTCGCCGTGCTGGTCGATCCAACCGACGAGACACTGGCCGATCTCAGCGCCACGGGCGCCCTCACCGCCCTTCAGCTACATGGGAAGGAAAATCCCGAACGCGTGGCGGCCATTCGTCAGCGCTTCGGCATTCCCGTCTGGAAAGCCATTCCGGTGAAGACCCGCGCCGACATCGACGCCGCGGGCGCCTATGCGGGCGCTGCCGATTTCATCCTGTTCGACGCCAAGACGCCCGAGGGCGCGGCTCTCCCCGGCGGCATGGGCCTGCGCTTCGACTGGACGCTGCTGCGCGGCGCTTCCCTGTCGTTGCCCTGGGGTCTTTCCGGAGGCCTTGGCATCGACAATGTGGCCGAAGCCGTCCGCATCACAGGCGCGCCGCTGGTCGATGTTTCGTCCGGCGTCGAAAGCGCGCCCGGCATCAAGAGTGTGGACAAGATCATGGCCTTCTGCAATGCGGCGTCGGCATGTTGACGCAGAGCATCCTTTTAGAACGCATCGGCCTTCGATGGCGTTGATCACTTGCCCAGGTGATCCAACCCCATGACTGAAGAGATAGAAGCGATGACCGACAGCATTACCCTGCCCAACAGCCTGCGTTCACAACCCGACGCCTCCGGCCATTTCGGTTCCTTTGGCGGCCGTTATGTGGCCGAAACCCTCATGCCGCTCATTCTGGAGCTGGAGAAGGTCTACAGGGACGCCAGGCAGGACCCGGCGTTCGACGCCGAATTCACCGAATTGCTGCGCAGCTATGTCGGCCGCCCGAACCCGCTTTACTATGCCGGGCGCCTGACCGAAGCGCTGCGCGCCGAAGCCGCACCCGGCAAGGGCGCGAAAATCTATCTGAAGCGCGAGGAACTGAACCACACCGGCGCGCACAAGATCAACAATTGCATCGGCCAGGCGCTGCTCGCCCGGCGCATGGGCAAGAAGAAGGTCATTGCCGAAACCGGCGCGGGCCAGCACGGTGTCGCCACGGCGACCGTCGCCGCCCTGTTCGGCATGGAATGCAAGATCTTCATGGGCGCGAAGGATGTGGAGCGGCAGAAGCCCAACGTCTTCCGCATGAAGCTGCTGGGCGCGGAGGTTATCCCCGTGGTTTCGGGATCGCAGACGCTGAAGGACGCGATGAACGATGCGCTGCGCCATTGGGTGTCGAACGTGCACGACACTTTCTACATCATCGGCACGGCGGCCGGGCCGCACCCCTATCCGGAGCTGGTGCGCGACTTCCAGTCCGTCATCGGCCGGGAAGCGCGCGAGCAGATACTGGAACTGGAAGGCCGCCTGCCCGACATGCTGATCGCGCCGGTCGGCGGCGGTTCCAACGCCATCGGCCTGTTCCATCCCTTCCTCGACGATGCGGAGGTCAGGATGATCGGCGTCGAAGCGGCGGGCGAAGGCCTGGCCGGCAAGCATGCGGCGAGCCTGGCCGGCGGCAAGTCGGGCATATTGCACGGCAACCGCACCTATCTGCTCCAGGACGAAGACGGGCAGATCACCGAAGCGCACAGCATCTCCGCCGGTCTCGACTATCCCGGCATCGGGCCTGAACATAGCTGGCTGCATGAAATCGGCCGTGTCGAATATATGCCCATCACAGACGACGAAGCGCTCGCCAGCTTCCAGAAGCTCTCCGCGCTGGAAGGCATCATCCCCGCGCTCGAATCCGCCCATGCGATCGCCAGCGCGGAAAAGGTCGCGCCTACGCTCGACGCCGACCGGATCATCGTCGTCAACCTATCCGGCCGCGGCGACAAGGACATCTTCACCGTGGCGAGCGCCCTGGGGGTGGAGATATGACCTCGCCCGCCATATGTCTTGCTCCTGCGAAGGCAGCAACCCCGTTCAACCGTCACCTGTTCACGCGACCCGTGGACCGGGCTGCCGCCTTCGCGGGAGCGCGTTGCGTGTCGGGTTTGGGAATTCGATATGAACGTTGACCGCCTCTCCGCCCGCTTTGCCGCCTGCAAATCGCAGGGCCGCGCCGCGCTCGTCACCTTCGTGACGGCGGGCGACCCCAGCGTGGCCGATACCCCCGCGATCCTCGATGCACTGGTCGAGGGCGGCGCCGACATCATCGAACTCGGCATGCCCTTCACCGATCCGATGGCGGACGGCCCCGCCATCGAACTGGCGAACCTGCGCAGCCTCGGCTCCGGAACGAAGACGAAGGACATTTTCGCCCTCGCCAGCGCCTTCCGCGCCAGGCACCCTGAAACCCCGCTGGTCCTGATGGGCTATGCCAATCCGATGCTCGTGCGCGGCCCCCAATGGTTCGCCGACCAGTGCAGCGCCGCAGGCGTCGACGGCGTGGTCTGCGTCGACGTGCCGCCGGAGGAAGACGCCGAAATCGGTCCCGCCCTGCGCGCGGCCGGCATCCACCTGATCCGCCTCGCCACGCCGACGACCGACGCGGCCCGCCTGCCGGCCGTGCTGAACGGCGCCAGCGGCTTCCTCTATCATGTCGCCGTCGCAGGCATCACCGGCAAGCAGCAGGCCGCCCAGGCTGCCGTCGAACAGGCGGTAGCCCGGCTGAAGACCGCCACCGACCTTCCCATCGCGGTGGGCTTCGGCGTGCGTTCCGCCGAACAGGCTGCCGCCATTGGCCGCGTGGCCGACGGCGTGGTGGTGGGGTCCGCCATCGTCGACATCGTCGGCTCGCACGGCGACGCCGCCGCCCCCTTCGTCAAGGAGTTCGTCGCTGCCCTTCGCGGCGCGCTGAACGCCAACAGCCCTCATTTCCGGGAGACCGCCGCATGAGCTGGATCAACCGCGTCCGCAACGCCCTGCCCTTCATGGCGAAGAAGGAAACCACCGCCGAAACGCTGTGGCACAAATGCCCCTCCTGCGCCGAGATGATCTTCATCAAGGAGTGGGAGGACAATCTTTCCGTCTGCCCGCGCTGCGACCATCATGGCCGTATCGGACCTGCGGAGCGGTTCGAACAGATACTCGATGCCGGTTTCATCCTGCTGCCGACCCCGCAGGTGCAGGAAGACCCGCTGAAATTCCGTGATTCCAAGCGCTATCCGGACCGCATCAGGGCCGCACGCGCCGCGACGGGCGACCAGGACGCGCTGATCAACGCGCGGGGCGCCATCGATGACGTGCCGCTTGTCATGGGCGTGCAGAATTTCGCCTATATGGGCGGTTCCATGGGCATGGGCGTCGGCGCCGCCTTCATCCAGGGCGTCAACGAAGCCATTGCCCATAAATGCCCCTATGTGATCTTCACCGCAGCGGGCGGCGCGCGCATGCAGGAGGGCATACTTTCCCTCATGCAGATGCCGCGCTCCACCGTGGCCATCCAGAAGCTTCACGCGGCGGGCCTGCCCTATATCGTGGTGCTGACCGATCCGACGACCGGCGGCGTCACGGCCAGCTACGCCATGCTGGGCGACATCCAGATCGCGGAGCCCAATGCGCTCATCGGATTTGCGGGCCAACGCGTCATCGAAAGCACGATCCGCGAAAAGCTGCCCGACGGCTTCCAACGCGCGGAATATCTGCTGGAGCACGGCATGCTGGACATGGTCGTCCATCGCAGCGAACTGCGCGACACGCTGGCCCGGGTGATCGGCTACCTCGCCCCTCGCGCCGCGGCCTGAGGTCATCGGGGAGACCAGCGCCGATGGCCGACCACGCCGTCTCCGACGATCCCGCCGTCCAGGCCCAGCTCGACCGCCTCGCAACGCTGTCGCCGGGCGCAGACATATTGGGTTTGGACCGCATCGCCCGCCTGCTTGACCGCATCGGCAACCCCCATCGCGCCCTGCCGCCCGTCTTCCACGTTGCGGGCACCAATGGCAAGGGCTCGACCTGCGCCTTCCTGCGCGCCGCGCTGGAGGCGGACGGGAAGACGGTTCATGTCTTCACCTCTCCCCATCTGGTCCGCTTCAACGAGCGCATCCGCATCAGCGGCAAGCTGATCTCCGACGAGGCGCTGGCTCATTACCTCTCGCGCGTGCTCGACGTTGCGGAAGGGATCGGCGCCAGCTTCTTCGAAGTCACCACAGCCGCCGCTTTCCTTGCCTTTTCCGAACATCCAGCCGACGCCTGCGTCGTGGAAGTGGGCCTTGGCGGCCGCCTTGACGCCACCAACATCATCGAAAAACCCGTGATCTGCGGTATCGCGCAGCTTGGTCTCGACCATCAAAGCTTCCTCGGCACCACGATCAGGGAAATCGCCGCTGAAAAGGCCGGCATCGCCAAGCCCGGGGCGCCGCTGGTGACGCAGCGCTATGCCGACGCGCTTTTCCCCGTGATGCTGGAGGCAGCCGCCCGCAACCGGACCCACTGGTTCGCCATGGGCGAGAGCTGGGACGCGGCGGCCTACCGGGATCGCCTCCACTATCGCGACGATCAGGGGCGGCTCGACACGCCCTTGCCGCGCCTGCCCGGCGCACACCAGATCCATAATGCCGCCCTCGCCTTCGCCATGCTGCGGCACCAGAATGTCGTGCCCGTCAGCGAAGCCGCGTTGAAGGCCGCTCCGCTCTGGGCGCATTGGCCGGCCCGCCTGCAAAGGCTGGACCATGGTCCCTTGCTCGCGCCTCTTCCCGAAGGGACCGAGGCCTGGCTGGACGGCGGCCACAATGCCGGCGCGGGCGAGGCGATCAGCGCCTTTTTCAGCAGCGAGCGGCTTGAGGGGCATAAGCTCGAACTGATGATCGGCATGCTGTCTAACAAGGAACTGGACGCCTATCTCCATCCCTTTGCCGGCCGGATCGCGCATATCCACGCCCTGCCGGTGCCAGGTCACGATCATCATCCGCCGGAACGCTTCGCCGCCGTTGCCGATCGGTGGGGCATTGCCTGCACCGCGCATGCGGGACCCGAAGACGCCATTGCCGCCGTCGCCGCTCAGCCGGGCCGTGAACCCAAGCTGCTGATTTCCGGCTCGCTCTATTTGGCCGGAGAAATTTTGCGACTGAACGGTCAATATCCCGACTGAATTTACTTGCGATTGACTCGCAATAGCGTACTCTTGCCTTCCGACGACAAGGCAGAAGGTACGAACGCATGGCCCATGGAGAGTCCCCCTCCCTCGATCAGCCCCGTCCGCTTCCCGGCGGCTACGGCAACCGGCTGTTCCTCTATGTGATGCGCCGCATGGCGACGGCGGGGGTCAACGATGCCCATGCCGCCAATGCGATGCTGGGCGCCTTCGGCCGCAGCTATCGCCGCCCGCTCGTGCTGATGCGGGCGATGATGCTGGAACTGGCGCAGACATCCAGCCGCAGAATATTGATCGCACCCTGCTGTTGTTCGCGCATGACGAGCGACGAGGCGCTGATGATTCAGGCGATCGGCAGCGCGCTGCGCAGCCCCCGCTCGGCCTATGACGATGTCGCCGCGTTACTGGGCAATGACCATGCCTTGGGCGCGCTCACCTGCCTGCAGGCGGTCGCCCAGGCGCATCGCGACCTCGGTCGGCCACTTGACCTTTACGCCGCGGGCTGAGGGGCTGCCGCGCTCCCGACACTGGCGTCGATCAATCCTGCGCGCATCATCAGCCAGAACAGGACGATGCCCGGCACCGCCAGCGCCGTGGTCAGCAGGTAGAAATCGACATAGCCGAACCGTTCGATCATCGCGCCCGCCGTCGTCCCCGTCAGGAACCGTCCGACGATGCTCGCCGCCGCCGAAATCAGCGCATATTGCGCGGCGGTGAAGCGCAGGTCGCAGAGCGCGGAGAAATAGGCGACCACCGTCACCCCGCCGATGCCGCTCGCGAAATTTTCGAAGCCGATCGCGCCGGCCATGCCCCAGTTGCTCTTGCCCAGCGCCGCCAGCAGCGCGAAGCTGAAGTTGGAGACGCCCATCAGCAAGAGGCTGACCAGCACCGACCGCTTCATTCCCATGCGCGCATACAGCACGCCGCCGACGAAAATTCCGATCAGATAGGCCCAGAAGCCGATCCCGACGTCGTAGATGGCGATTTCGTCATTGGTGTAACCCATGTCGTCGAACAGCAGGCGGAAGGTGAGGTTGGCCAGCGTATCCCCGATCTTGTGCAGCAGGATGAACAGCAGCACCAGCCAGGCGCCGCGCCGGCGGAAGAATTCCACCAGCGGCCCCGCGATCGAGTCCCAGACTTCGCCCAGACCCCGCCGCGCCGTGGGTTCGCGGTGCCGCTCCGGCTCGCCCAGCACCAGCCCGGTCAGCATCGCGGGAAGCGCGAATATGGCGCAGGCCAGATAGGCGCCATGCCAGCCGATCCGGGCCGCCAGCACCAGCGCCAGCGCACCCGCCGCGACCGATCCGATGCGCCAGCCATATTGCGACATGCCCGACCCGACGCCCAATTGCTCCGGCCGCAATGTCTCGATCCGGTAGGCGTCGATCACGATGTCGAAAGTGGCGCCGGCGATGCCGACCAGGATCGCCGCATAGGCCGTCTGCAAAAGGCCGGTGGTGGGATCGACCAGCGCCAGATTGGCGACCGCCGCCATCACGAACACCCCCGCGACCAGCAGCCAGCTCACCCGCTGCCCCAACCGGCCGATGACCGGCAACCGAACGCCGTCGACGACCCAGGCCCACAGCCATTTGAGATTATAGACCAGGAAGGCAAGGGTGAAGGCCGTCACGGCCTTCTTGTCGATGCCGTCCTGCGCCAGCCTGGTGGTCAGCGTCGCACCGATCATCGCATAGGGAAAGCCCGACGATATGCCGAGAAAAAATGCCCCCAAAGGCGCCTTCTGCACATAGGGCTTCACCGCATCCAGCCAGTTGGCCGAGCCCTTCGCGATGTCGGTCATAAATTGGTGCGCCCCCGGGAATGATTATCCGGGCCACCATATGGGCAAATGCGGTGGAGGCAAGCCGTCCGGCAATCTTATAACCGGGCCCGGATCAGGCGGCATCCTCGAACAGGTGAAGACCGACGGGAAAACGGGGCAATGCCTTTCCCCGAAGCAGGGCATCCACGACATCGACCGCCGCCAGCAGATCGCGCGGCGCATAGGGCTTGGCCAGGCATCCCAGGGCCATTTCCCGCGCGTCGACAGGGCAAGCCCCCGTCACGAACAACACCGCCACGCCCTTGCCCGCCGCAAAGCGCGCAAGATCGATGCCGGTCTTCTCCCCATGCAGGGTCACGTCCGCGATCACCAGATCGACGCTTTCCTCCTGCATGATGGTGACTGCATGGGCATATTCGTCGACGGTCGCGGCCACGCGATAGCCGGCCATTTCCAGCACATGCTCATTGTCGAAGGCGACCAGCGGCTCATCCTCGACCACCAGCACGCTGCGTATGGCCTTGCGCCGCCCCCGCGCTTCGGCTTCCCCTTTTACCAGCCCGAAAAACATTTGCCGATCCGCCCCATTTGCGCCATTCACCCGACCAACGTGCAAGGCCCCGAAGGGGTTTCCCATCGTCCCGGCGCATGGGCGCAAGGACAGCACCATTCGTCAATTTCCCGGCCTTCCGGATATGGGAAGGCCACCCTGTTTTGAAAAGGAACTCTTCCGTGGAACCGCCGAAAAAATCTGGGCCGCCCCGTCGGCCGGGCTCCGGTGGTCCCAGGCGTCCGACGGGCGCCAAACCGGCGCCGGCATCACGCCCG
>NZ_JAINEZ010000024.1:0-60849 GCF_019873065.1 Sphingobium sp. PNB | reverse complement strand
CGCAGGCCATTGCTCAACCCGCGCTCATGCGCAACAAAGCTGCCAGCCTCTAATCCGCGCTGGTGGAAATCAGGGGGTCAGGTCACCACCAACGGCCTGCCGAAGCTTGCTTGACTGGTTTTTGCCGCAGGCGAGGGCGTGAACTTCAAGGTAGAGAGTGTCTACCAGCGCAATCATGGCAGGGGATGAAGGCGTGCTGGAAAGCGCTAAATAGCGGGCATTTGCTAATGCCTCCGCATCAATATCACCATCATGCGTGACGGGTGAGGCGTCATCAACGGCAGGGTGGGTAGCAAGCAATCTGTTTCTCCAAATGTATAGCCGATACAGGCGTCCATTTGGGGTAGTGACCAAATACCATGGCGCAACGCTTCTTAATAAGATTGCTTTGTATGTTGTCTTTGTATGCTCGTTGCAGATATTAAAAATAAAAACGTAACAAGTTATAGATAACATCTCTCTATGATTGTTATTTCTATTTTTTCTTATTTTAGATTCTTATACAGAACGTTTAGGTATATTTACAATTATGTTATCTGAAATATGAAATGAATCTATAGCTTTTAAACATACATCAATCTGAGAAAGGAAATGTATTTATAATCCGGGTAAAGATAATAGAAAAAGAGGAATATAGGACGGGATTATGACTGTCTGATCAGGAATCATGGATATTTCTTTCAAAATTCACATGGAAATGTGATTTTTGAAACCTTCTGTGTCAAAGGATCGGAATAACCAACCCTTTGTAAACACATCCTCTAATGGCAGGATAGGTTTCCTCTATTGGTATTTCTCCAATATATCGAGTATCCAATTCTGACTTCGAATGACCAACGACCTCATTCACGATGTTTGGATGAAGCTTATAATCTGCGCCAGCTAACATCGCCTTAAACGCGCCTCGCAGGGAGTGGAAAGTAACCTCTTGACGCGCCCCGACCAGTAACCGCCCTTCCAACATATTTGGAATGACCGTCCTATTAAAGGCTCGGATTATCTTCCCGTTGGACCAAGCCTTATCGTCATTCCGATTAGTGCTTTTTCCTTTTGTACTTAACCAGTCGGGAAACAACCTATCCGCGCCTGCTTCTCTAACCTTAGAAACATATTCCCGAAAGCCTAGTGACATGAGCGCGTCAAGAATGGGCACCTTACGCGAATAGCCGCCCTTCGTGCGCCGATGGACATTATCTCGAATAATCAAATGTGGAAAAACATCATCTATCATGACCTCAGAGGTCATAAGGCCGCCTAGCTCGCTTGCCCTGCATCCGGTTAATGCGGCGACCACTGGCACCCAATATTCGGCTCCCTTCAACCGATATGAACCCGAAATATGCGTCTGCGTCTTAGAAGCGCAGCCCGTAAACCATGGATGCTGAAAAATGAGATTCATTTCATCGACCGTCAGTCGGCGCTTTTCAGGCATGAGGGCACGATTGGGGCGGGCTACATAAGCGTCAACCCTTATATCAGCAGCAGGGTTGGGGCCAGAAAACCAGTCTCGATGGATCGCGTGATTGATAACAGTCCGAAGCAATCCGATCCGCTTTTTAACTGTCGCAGCGCTCGCCGGGCGAGACACGCTTCCAGCGGTTTTGCCTCCGATAACCTGTTTTGCAAGATGTTCAGCATAACCCTGAAAATCCTTGCGGGTGAGCGCATCAAGCCTCTTATTCCCTATGATCCGTTCGAAAAGGATCAGTGATGAGCGGACTTCTGTTGCAGTCCTGCTAGTTAGGTTTCGATATTCCATATAGCGATTGACGGCTTCACCAAGGGTCGGAACGGCATCCTCAACAGGTTGGCCCCGCTTGGTAAGGCGGGGCGTGACCCTACCTTCTATTAATGCCTGAATATCGTCATAGCCTCGCTGCGTACCGGCACGAATAGCACCAACGACCGCAGCAAATTCGTCTGATCCGACTGGCGCATTCCACCGCCGATTTTCGACAACCCAAAGCGCAGTCTCTACCGGAGTTTCAAAGGTGCCGTCGCCCTGCCCTCTTGCTTCCAAAGCTTTGTTGATGTCGTCGGCGAAAAGCTCAATCTCATACACCATCCGATTATATTCTTCGGCGTCCGCTGAACTGGCATCGGCTCTCATGTAGGCTTTTTCGAACGGGTCCGCCTTGAGCTTTCTGTAAAGATCGGCAAGTTCATTAAGATCGGCCTGAGTGACTGTGCGAAGCAAAGATTGTTCAGCGAAAACCGATGCTTTTGCTTTTTGTGGAATCCCGATGGAAGTTGAGGCGATACGCCGTTCAAAATCGGCGTGAGTAGCTTTAGCGGCCTCATGCATTTCCCCCTGATCCTTTGTCCTCAACGACACCCGGAACAAGGGCTGAGAGTTGAAATGGAAGGCATAGAGAGCGGGCTGACGCTTTACCCGTTCCGGAACACGCCGCTCATACTGAAAGACGCCCTTGCGCTCTCTGACATAACGCACCGCCGCCGCCAAAAGCTCTTCCTTATCTGCCGATTGTCTCACACTTTGTCTCACAGTAGGATCATCTATAAGCCCGTTTTTCAACAGGATTTTGATTTCCCTAACAGATTTTTAAAGTGGTTAATAGTCCAGCAGGGCTCACCACCACCTTTGTGGGGATCGCCGCTTCAATCCGGCGTCACTCGACCGCCTTGATCACGAGTGCGGCGAAGCACCATATTTCGATTGAAACCAACAGGCCGAACAAAATGCCGAACATGGCATCAGGCTTCAGAGCGTCGTCCATCTGCCCTCTCCATTTCTTTCTGGAAGATGAACGGCTTAACCGTGCGTCTGGTTCCCGGAGCGTTTCGACGCACAGCCTCGGTTCACCGCATTGGCGATCATCGCCATGCGGGGCCTTTCTCTCGCGGTTCAGCATTTTGAGTGCGGGAGGGCGCCCGCACTCCGTCGTGCCCCCTCGTCAGAGCCTTTCCACTATGGTCACATTGGCCATGCCACCTGCTTCGCACATGGTTTGCAGCCCATAGCGGGCGCGCCGGTCGTGGAGGGCGCTGACCAGCGTCGCCATCAGCTTGGCGCCCGATCCGCCCAGCGGATGACCAAGCGCGATCGCGCCGCCATGGACATTGAGCCGGGCGGGATCGGCGTCCAGCACTTGCGTCCAGGCGAGCGGCACCGGGGCGAAGGCTTCGTTGACCTCATAAAGATCGATGTCGGAAAGCTTCATCCCCGCCCGGGCAAGCGCCTTTTCGGTCGCGGGAATGGGCGCTTCCAGCATGATGACGGGATCGTGGCCGAGCACCGTCATCTGGTGCACGCGGGCCAGCGGCGTCAGGCCGTGCGCCTTGAGGCCCGCTTCGTTGACCACGAGCAGCGCGGCGGCGCCGTCGCAGATCTGGCTGGCGCTGGCGGCGGAGATCACGCCACCTTCGGCCAACAGCTTGACACTGGCGATCCTGTCCAGGCTGGCGTCGAAGCGTATGCCTTCGTCGACCTTGTGGACGACCGTTTCGCCTTCCGGGGTGACGACTTCGAGGGGAATGATCTCCGCATCGAACTTGCCCGCCTGCGTCGCGGCGGCGGCGCGGAGATGGCTTTCGAGCGAATAGGCGTCCAGCACGTCGCGGGTCAGGCCATATTTCTTCGCCAGCATCTCCGCGCCGCCAAACTGGCTGAAGGGCTGGTTCGGGTAGCGCGCCTCGATGCCGGGGCTGCGATAGGAGCCGAAGCCGTGCTTGGCGGGCAGCGTCCAGGGCAGGCCCATGGGCACGCGGGTCATGCTTTCGACGCCGGCGGCGATCACCACATCCTGTACGCCGGACATCACCGTCGCGGCGGCGAAGTGCAGCGCCTGTTGCGAGGAGCCGCATTGGCGGTCGACATGGGTGCCGGGGACGGATTCGGGGAGGCCTGACGCCAGCACGGCGTTGCGGGCGATGTTCGCGCCCTGCTCGCCGCCGGGGCAGGCGCAGCCCATGATGACATCCTCTACGGCGGAGGGATCGATGCCGGAGCGCTCGACCAGCCCTGCAAGGACTTTGCCTGCGAGATCGGCGGGGTGGACGGCGGCGAGGCGGCCGCCCCGCTTGCCGCCAGCGCTGCGGGCGACGGCGGCGATATAGGCTTCTGCCATCAATCTTCTCCTGTTTAGACGCCGGTGATGCGGATGCCGGAGCCGGGGACTTTATATTTGCGGTTGAGGGCGATCAGGACGGAGGTGAGCCCCTCCGCCACGACCGAATTGCAGAGCGGGCCTGCATTCCAGGCGCGCAGGCCGATCTCCTGCGCCAGCGCGACCACCGTGTCGGCGGCTTCGCTGTCGTCAGCGCAGACCAGGACGTCGCATTCGATTTCCTCGTCCAGCCTGGTCAGGTGATGGGCGCTGATATTCTGGAAGGCGGAGACGACGCGGACTCCTTCGCCCAGCATTTTCTGGACGGCTTCGACGGCGGAGCCGCCTTCGGGCAGTTGCACGCGGCTGACCTTGGGCGGGACCAGAGGCACGGTCACGTCGATCAATATCTTGCCTGCCAGCGCCGGTTCGACATCCTTCACCGTCGATTGCTGCGCAGCATAGGGAACCGCGAGGACGACGATGTCGGCCTGCGCGGCGGCGTCCGGGTTGGCGGCGCCGGTGACGGCGCCCTGCCCCAGAACTTCGTTCATCTGGGCGGCGGCTTCCTGCGCGCGCTCGGCGGTGCGGCTGCCGATGATGACTTTATGGCCCTTATGCGCCCAGCGGAGCGCGAGGCCGCCGCCTTCCTTGCCGGTGCCGCCGAGGACGGCGATGCTCGCCAGAGCTTCATTCTGCATAGGCTAAACTCTCCTGTTCTTTTCGACGCCTGCGCGGAGGCGTGAGGATCATGGGCGTGAGTTGCGCGGCATCCATGCCGCGGTCGTGAATATGCTGCGCGACCGCGCCATAGGCGGTGCTGCGCTGGCGCGGGGTGCGGCCGAGCGAGCGGATCAGCGCCTCCATTGCGGCGGGGGGCATTTCCTGGCCATGCTGCGTTCCTGCTGCGCGGGAGATGCTCTCGTTCATCAGCGTGCCGCCCAGATCGTTCGCGCCGGAGGTGAGGCAGGCCTTCACCCCCTCCTCGCCCAGCTTGACCCAGCTCGTCTGGATCGAACGGATATGCGGGTGCAGCGCGAGGCGGGCGACGGCGTGCATCAGGCGGACTTCGCGGAAGGTCGGGCCGTGGCGAGCCTCGCCGCGCAGGCCCATGGGCGCTTCCATATGGACGAAGGGCAGCGGCACGAATTCGGTGAAGCCGCCGGTGCGGCGTTGCAGGTCGCGGATGCGGATCAAATGGCGCGCCCAATGGCGGGGCGTGTCGACATGGCCGAACATGATGGTGGCGGTGGTGCGGAAACCGACCCTGTGCGCGGTTTCGATGACGTCCAACCATTGATCGGTGTCGAGCTTGTCGGGGCAGATGATGGCGCGGATCTCATCGTCCAATATCTCCGCGGCCGTGCCGGGGAGCGTGTCGAGACCCGCCTCCTTCAAGCGGGTGAGGAATTGTTCGACCGTCAGGCCCAATGTCGCCGCGCCTTGCGATACCTCCAGAGGCGAGAAGGCGTGGATGTGCATCTCCGGCACGGCGGCGCGGACGGCTTTGGCGAGATTGATATAGGTCTCGCCGGTATAATGGGGGTGGATGCCGCCTTGCAGGCAGACTTCCGTGCCACCGCGATCCCATGCCTCCCGGGTGCGGCGGACGACTTCCTCAAGATCGAGATCATAGGGCTTGCCGCGCAGTTGCTCCGCCTTGTCGCCCTTGGAAAAGGCGCAGAAGCTGCATTTATAAAGGCAGATATTGGTATAGTTGATGTTGCGGTTCACGACATAGGTGACGGCGTCGCCCATCACCTGTTCGCGCAAGGCGTCGGCGCTGTCGCAAATATGTTCAAGGTCGGTTTCGCGGGCGGAGAAGAGGGTCGCGATCTCCTCTTCATCCAGCAGCGCGCCCGTCATGGCGCGGTCGACGATGGCGGCGATCCCGGGATCGACCGGCAGGGTCGAGGGGCGCGTGATGCGGGGCTCCAGCGCTATGCCGGGGGACCATTTGTCCTCGCGGGCGAAGCCCTCCGCATCGGCATGGGCGAGAATATGGCGCACCATCGCCTTGTCCTGCCAGCGCGCATTGTCCTGCGCATAGGCGGGATAGACCGGCAGGCGGGCCACGAGCATCCGACCCTCCCCTTCGGTCGCCATGCGCAGGCGCTCGACTTCGGGCCAGGGCGCTTCGGGGTTCACATGGTCGGGCGTGACTGGCGAGACCCCTCCCCAATCGTTGATCCCCGCCGACAGCAGGCGCGGAAAATCGGCGGCCGACAGGTTCGGCGGCGCTTGGATGTTCATATCCGGCCCAAGGACGATGCGGGCGGCGGCGATGGTCCAGAGCAGTTCGTCCATGTCCGGTTCGGGCGCATGGGCCATCACCGTGCGTTCCTTGGCGCGGAAATTCTGGACGATGACTTCCTGGATATGGCCGTAGCGCTGGTGCAGGTCGCGGATCGCTTCGAGCGCTTCGATCCGTTCGGCGCGGGTTTCACCGATGCCGATCAATATGCCGGTGGTGAAGGGGATGCGCAGTTCGCCCGCCAGCCGGATCGTCTCCAGCCGCGCCGCCGGTTCCTTGTCGGGCGAGCGATAATGCGCGCCGCCTTTCCGGCAGAGGCGGTCGGAAACGGACTCCAGCATCAGGCCTTGCGACACGGATACGCGGCGGAGCGCAGCCATTTCCTCACGGGTCATCACCCCGGCGTTGATATGCGGCAGCAGGCCGGTTTCATCCCGCACCAGCGCGGCCATTTCGATGAGGTAGGAAATGGTGCTCGCATGGCCCAGCCGCACCAGTTCCTCCCGCGCCGCGGCGAAGCGCAATTCCGGCTTGTCGCCCAGCGTGAACAGCGCCTCGGTGCAGCCCGCCGCCTTGCCCGCGCGGGCGACCGCCAGCACTTGATCGCGGGTCATATAGGCGTTCTCGCCGGGCCGGGGCGGCTGCGAGAAGGTGCAATAATGACAGAGATTGCGGCAAAGCTGGGTCAGCGGAATGAAGACCTTGCGCGACCAGCTCTGCACCCGGCCATGGCCCTCATCGCGCAGCGCGGAGGCGGCGGCGAGCAGGTCGGCCAAGGGCGTGTCCAGCAATGCCGCCGCCTGTCCGCTCATCCCGTCCCTGCCTGTCATCATCCTCTCCATCATCTTGTCCTTGCGCCCTTCTCAGCCGACCGGCCCCGGCGGCTCCGGGATCGCGGCCCCTGCTCCACCGATCCGTGCCAGCATGTCCTTCGGAAGATCGGCCTGCGCATCCAGCAGGGCGACCAGCGACTGCATGAAATGTTCGAGGCTGGATTCGCTGCCCCACATGGGATGCGCACGGCTGCGGTCGGCCAGGGCGCGCTGCCGCGCGGAAAGCACGGCGCTGATATAGGCGCCCATGAAGACGAAGCGCTGGTTCTGAAGCGCGGGCGGCAGATGGGGCATCAGCCGGCGCAGATGGTCGAGACAGCGGCCATAGGCGCGGTTCCATGCCGGATCGATCGCGTCCAGCATCATGTCCCTGTGCGTCATGGCGAAGATCACGATGAACTGGACATAATGATCGTCCGACAGGCCCAGCACCGGCTCTATCAGGATGTTCACCACCTGCCGGATGGTGCGGGGGCCGCCCTGCTCCTCCAGCAAGTCCAGCGCGGCATTGCGTTCGCGATCCAGCGCCACCGCGCCGTCCATGACGATGGCCCGCACCAGTGCTTCCTTCGACCCGAAATAATAGCCGACCGCACCATGATTCTTCTGCCCGGCCGCCGCCGCGATCTCCCGCACGGTGACGCCGTCGACGCCCCGTTCCGCGAACAGGCGCAACGCGACTTTCTTGATCTGCCCGGCAGCGGCGCTGCGAGCGGCATCATCGGCCCTGGCAAGTTGAAGTCTGACCATGTGTGCATTTTTCTCATTGCCAAGTGCGTTCGTCAAGTGCATTATCCAATTGATCTAATCGACGGTCGAACAGTCGAGAAAAGCGAGGGATGCCCTAGTGAAATCGTCCGTGGAATCAGCATCGGGACCGACGGTCGACATCGAGTCGCTGGCGGCGTGGATGACGGACCGGGGACTTGGCTCCGGCCCGCTGACCGACGTGACGCCGCTCGCGGGAGGGACACAGAATATCCTGCTGCGCTTCAGCCGCGACGGGCGCGACTATGTGTTCCGCCGCCCCCCTGCGCATCCCCGCCCGAACAGCAATGAGACGATGCGGCGGGAGGCGCGGCTGCTGCGCGCTTTGGCCGGGACGGACGTGCCGCATCCGGGGCTGATCGCGGATTGCGGCGATGAGAGCGTGATGGGCGTCGCCTTTTACCTGATGGAGCCGGTGGACGGCTTCAATCCGGTCGGGCAATTGCCGGAACCGCATGCCGGTTCGCCCGCGATGCGCCATGCCATGGGGCTGGCGCTGGTGGACGGGATCGCGGCGCTGGGCGCGCAGGACCATCAGGCGCTGGGATTGAGCGATTTCGGAAAGCCGGAGAATTTCCTCGGGCGGCAGGTGGATCGCTGGCGGTCGCAACTTGCGGGCTATGGCGAGTTTGACGGGTGGACGGGGCCGCAAGCGCTGCCGTCCGTCGGCGCGGTCGGGGATTGGCTGGAACGGCACCGTCCGGACCGGTTCACGCCCGGCATCATGCATGGCGACTATCATCTGGCCAATGTGATGTATCGCAAGGATGGGCCGGAACTGGCGGCGATCATCGACTGGGAACTGGCGACCATTGGCGATCCGCTGCTGGACCTGGGTTGGGTGCTGGCCACTTGGCCGGACGGGAAGTCGGAAAGCACCGTATCGGTCAGGCCGTGGGACGGTTTTCCGAGCGCCGGGGAACTGGTGACGCGCTATGCCGAAGGGTCGGCGCGCGATCTGTCTGCGGTCGACTGGTATCATGTGCTGGCCTGCTACAAGCTCGGCATATTGCTGGAGGGCACCCATGCCCGCGCCTGCGCCGGGAAGGCGCCGCGCGAGACCGGCGACAGGCTGCATAGCCGCGCCATCCATCTGTTCGAACGCGCTGAGGCGCTGATCCGCTGACATGCATGAGAGGGAATTTCCTTTGACCAACGAACTCGACTTCACCGGGAAGACGGTGCTGGTGGTCGGCGGATCGAGCGGCATCGGCAACGGCATGGCGCAGGCCTTCCGCCAGCGGGGCGCGCAGGTCCATGTCTGGGGCACGCGGGCGAGCGCGGCGGACTATGCGGGCGAGGAAGGATCGGACCTTGAGGGCGTCGGCTATACGCAGGTCGATGTCAGCGACGCGGCGACGATCGCGGCGACGCCAGTGCCGTTCGACAAGCTCGACGTGCTGATCCATTCGCAGGGCACGGTGCTCTACCGGCGGCAGGAGTTTGAGGCCGAGGGCTGGAACAAGGTGATGGCGGTCAATCTCGACTCCATCCTGCATATCTCCAACCTGTGCCGCGAAGCGCTGGCCGCCGCCAAAGGGACGATCATCGTCGTCAGCTCCATCGGTGCGTTCAAGGCGACGTTCGGCAATCCGGCCTATGCGGCTTCGAAGGCGGGGGCGGTCAATCTGGTGCGGGCGCTGGCGATTGCCTGGGCGGGCGACGGCATCCGCGTCAACGGTATCGCGCCCAGCCTGGTCGACACCAAGATGACCAAGGTGACGATGGACAATGACGAGCGGCGCGCGCGCGCACTGGCCAAGATTCCGATGGGCCGCTTCGGGGCGGTGGAGGAAATGGCGGGGGTGGCGCTGTTCCTGGCCTCTCCCCTCGCCGGTTACATTTGCGGGCAGACGCTGGTCGTGGACGGCGGCCTCACCCTTAGCTGAATTTATCCGAGAAGGATCAAGCGATGGATTTCGAATATTCCGACAAGGTGAAGGCGCTGCAAGCGCGGCTCATCGATTTCATGGACGCCCATGTCTATCCGATCGAGAAGGAGCGCGACCATTTTCACCATGACCCCGCGAACCTGTGGAAGCGCTGGCCGGGGACGGAGGAGATCAAGGCGAAGGCGAAGGAAGCGGGGCTGTGGAATCTGTTCCTGCCGCATGAATATGGCGAATGGAGCCCCGGCCTCACCAATCTGGAATATGCGCCGCTGGCCGAGATTATGGGCCGGGTGATCGGGTCGTCGGAATATTTCAACTGCTCCGCGCCGGACACGGGCAATATGGAGGTGTTGGCGCGCTATGGCACGCCGGAGCAGCAGGAGAAGTGGCTGAAGCCGCTGCTGGATGGCACGATCCGCTCCTCCTATGTGATGACGGAGCCGGAGGTCGCTTCCTCGGACGCCACCAATGTCGCCACCACCATCATCGCGGACGGCGACGATTATGTCATCAACGGCCGCAAATGGTGGATTTCGGGGGCGCTCGATCCCCATACGAAGGTGTTTATCCTGCTCGGCAAGACGCCCAATGACGGGGCCCGCCACAGGCAGCATTCGCAGATTCTGATCCCGGCCGGCACGCCCGGCATAGAGATCGTCCGGCCACTCGACGTCATGAACGCGGTCCATTCACCCGGCGGCCATGCGGAAATGGTCTTCAAGGATGTGCGCGTGCCCAAGGCCAATCTGATCCTGGGCGAAGGGCGCGGGTTCGAGATCGCGCAGGGCCGCCTGGGGCCGGGGCGCATCCATCATTGCATGCGCCTGATCGGGCAGGCGCAGCGGGCGCTGGAATATATGGCGCGACGGGTGGAGAACCGCGTCGCCTTCGGGCGCAAGCTGGCCGATCAGGGGAGCATCCGGCAGGACATCGCCCTCTCCTTCTGCGAGATCGAGCAGGCGCGCCTGCTGACGCTGAAGGCTGCCGATGCGATGGACCGCTATGGCAACAAGGTCGCCAAGGACTTGATCGCCGCGATCAAGATCGTCGCGCCGCGCATGACCCAGACCGTTGCCGACCGGGCGATGCAGGTGTTCGGCGGCATCGGCATGTCGAGCGATTTCCCGCCCGCCGCAGCCTTCATGAATGCACGCTACCTGCGCTTCGCGGACGGTCCGGACGAGGTGCATATGGCGCAGCTTGGCAAGCTCAAGATCGCTGAACTGAACGAACTGCCGGTGCGCTGAAGATTTTGAGCGGAAAGGCGAGGATCATGCTGATGAGCGCCCGGAACCAGAATGACAGCCGGACCAATCCGGGCCTTGGCAGCGCCTGGTGGATGGTGGCGGTTCTGTTCGGGCTCTATGTGCTGAGCTGGGTCGACCGGCTGATCGTGTCGATGCTGGTGACGCCGATCAAGGCGCATCTGCTGCTGTCCGATGTGCAGATCAGCATGATCACCTCGACCTCCTTCGCGATCTTCTATGCGATTTTCGGCCTGCCCTTGGGTTGGGCGGCGGATCGCTTTTCGCGGCGCTGGATCATCTTCGGCGGCGTGGTGATATGGGGCGTCGCGACCACGGCCTGCGGCTTTGCGCAAAGCTATGAGGCGCTGCTGATCGGGCGCATCTTCGTCGGGATCGGGGAGGCGGCATTGCTGCCCGCCGCCTATTCGCTGATTGCCGACGCCTTTCCTTCGCACCTGTTGACGCGGGCGACGTCGACCTTCCAGACGGCGGGCAAGGTGGGATCGGCCACCGCCTTTGCCTTGGGCGGCGTCGCCATCGCCTTTGCGACGGCGCATAGCGGCATCCATATTCCCTTCCATGGCCCCGCCCAGCCCTGGCAGTTGGTCATGATGATGGTCGGCGTGCCGGGCATATTGCTCGCGCTGCTGCTGTTCACCTTCCCCGATCCGGGCCGCCGCCGGACGCCCGGTGCTGCCGCGAACGGGGAGCAGAAGGGGCTGATAAAGGCCTTCGTCACGCAGAACTGGAAGCTGCTGGCGCTGATGCTGGTTGGCACGTCCGCCCTCGCCATGTGCGGCTATTCCATGACCAACTGGGTGCCCGCCTATATCGAGCGGCATTTCGGGTGGAAGCCGGTGCAATATGGCTTTGCGCTGAGCCTGATGAACATCGTGTCCGCCGTGTCGCTGGTGGTGAACGGGTGGATCGTGGACAAGCTGTTCGCGCGGGGGATGAAGGACGCGCATCTGCGCTTCTACGGCTGGCTGATCCTCGGTTTCCTGCCGGTGATCGCCTACATGTTCTTCGCGACGAACCCCTATGTGTTCCTCGCCTGCTATTGCGTGGCGCAGTTCATCACCGTGCCTTTCATGGTCTATGTTTCCTCGGTCATGGGGCTGATCGCGCCGGCGACGATCCGGTCGCGGATGCTGGCGTCCTTCCTGTTCGTCTTCACCATATTGGGCCAGGGCGCTGGGCCCGCCATCGTCGCGGCGCTGACCCAATATGTGTTCCATGACGAGGGAGCGCTGGGCCGGTCGCTGGCGGTCGTGGTCACGGTCAGTTCCATCCTTGCCCTCATCTCCTTCCGCATGGCGCTGAGATACCTCGCGCCGGCCATTGCTTCCCGAAAGGACGTCTGATGTCTTTGACCATCGGCGGGGTCGATCCCGCGCGCCGCGACCAGCTTGCCCTTGCCGACGAGCGGGTGACCTATGACTGGCACCAGTTGGACGACCTGCTCAACCGGGCGGCCAATGCGCTGAACGGGCTGGACCTCACCGAACGGCGGGTGGCGGTTTTCGCGCCCAACAGCGCGGAGACGGTGATCGCCTATGTCGCCTGTCTGGAGGCGGGCATTTCCAGCGTGCCGGTGAGCTTTCACCTGACGCCTTCGGAGGCGGCCTATATTTTGAAGGACAGCGGCGCGGTGGCGCTGCTCGTCGGGCCGGAGACGATGGAGGCGGGACTTGCCGCCGCGGGGGAAGCGGGCGTCGGGACCGTGATCGGCTGGCGCTGTCCGGAGCGGGAAGGCGTCATCCATTGGGAGGAGTGGCTGGCGGCGGCTTCGGCGCAAGAGCCGGACCATGATGTGCCGCCGCTGCCGCACCTTCACTATACCTCCGGCACGACCGGACGGCCCAAGGCGACCGAGACGCCGCCGCAATATTTCCCTCGCGTCGCGACCGTGAAGGCCCTGGCCGAAGCGATCCGGCCGAAGATCACGCCCTCGCCGGGCATAGCGGTGGGGCCGCTTTATCATACCGGGCCGCTGGGCATGGCGCGCAACGTCTTTGGCGGGATGAGCCTCATCACGGTCGAGCATTTCGATGCGGAAAGGACGCTGGCGCTGATCGAGAAATATAAGGTCAAAGGCTCCGTGATGGTGCCGACCCATTTCCAGCGGATGCTGGCGCTGCCGGAAGAGGTGCGGGCGAAATATGATGTGTCGAGCATCCAGCGGCTTGCCCATACCGGCGCCGCCTGTCCGCGTGCCGTCAAGCAGGCGATGATCGACTGGTTCGGGCCGGTGCTGGTGGAGGCCTATGGCGGGACCGAAGCGGGGTCGACCACCTTCATCACCTCGCAGGAATGGCTGGAGCGGCCGGGCTCCGTCGGCAGGGCGCTCGCGCCATTCGAGACGGTTATTTATGGCGAGGATGGGCGGATACTCGGTCCCAATGAGGTCGGGCAGGTCTATTTCCGCGACACCAGCGGTTACGGCATCGTCTATCGCGGCGATCCGGAGAAGACCGCCGCCGCGCATATCGCGCCGGGCGTCTTCACGCTGGGCGAGATGGGCTATGTCGATGAGGAGGGCTATCTCTTCATCACCGACCGGGTGTCCGACATGATCGTGAGCGGTGGGGTGAATATCTATCCCGCTGAATCCGAGCATGTGCTGCTGCGCCATCCCAAGGTCGCGGACGTCGCGGTGGTGGCCGCGCCCAATGCCGAAATGGGCGAGGAAGCGCGGGCGCTGGTCATTCCGAAGGATGCGGGCGATCCGCCGACGGCTGAGGAACTCAACGCCTTTTGCCGGGCGAATCTGGCCGGGTATAAATGCCCGCGCGGCTATGAGATGGTCGACGACATCGGCCGCACCGTCATGGGCAAGGTCAACAAGAAGGCGCTGCGCCAGCGCTTCTGGCCTTCCGACCGCACCATCGGGGGTTGAGTTTCATGCGCTTCCTTCTGCCCCTGCTGCTGTTGCTGGCTGCCTGCGCGCCTTCGGGCGAGGCGAGGCGCGATGGGAGCGATTGGCCGGGCTATGGCGGGATCGATGAGAACCACTATAGTCCGCTTACCGAGATCAACGACGGCAATGTCGGCAAGCTGAAGCTCGCCTGGTATCATGACATTGGCGGTGGCGGGTCGAGCCTTTCCGCGCCCATCGCGGTGGACGGCATCCTCTATTACGCCTCGGGCTATAGCGTCATTCATGCGCTGGATGCCTCGACCGGGCGCGAACTGTGGACCTACGACCCGCAAAGCTGGAAGGTCGCTGGGCAGAAGATGCGCGCCGCCTGGGGCATTCGCGGCATCGCCTATGATAATGGCATGGTCTTCACCGGGACAATCGACGGGCGGCTGATCGCGATCAACGCCCGCTCCGGCCATCCCGTCTGGACCGCGCAGACCATCGGCAAGGATGACGAGCGTTACGTCACCGGCGCGCCCTGGGTGTTCAAGGGGAAGGTCATCATCGGCCATGGCGGAGCGGACTTCGCGCCGATCCGGGGCTATGTGACCGCCTATGACCAGAAGACGGGGAAGCAGCTCTGGCGCTTCCATACCGTGCCGGGCGATCCGAAGCTGGGGTTCGAGAACAAGGCGATGGCCATGGCCGCCAAGACATGGACCGGCCAGTGGTGGAAATATGGCGGTGGCGGGACGGCGTGGAACGCCATGGCCTACGACCCCAAATATAACCGCATCTATATCGGGGTCGGCAATGGTTCTCCGTGGAATCAGAAGATCCGCTCGCCGGGCGGCGGGGATAATCTCTTCCTCTGCTCCATCGTCGCGCTGGACGCGGATACGGGCGACTATGTCTGGCACTATCAGACCAATCCCGGCGAGACATGGGACTTCAACAGCGCGATGGACATCGAGCTGGCCCGGCTCAAGATCGGCGGAAAAGAGCGCGACGTGCTGATGCACGCGCCGAAGAACGGCTTCTTCTATGTGATCGACCGGGAGACGGGAAAGCTGATCTCCGCCCACAATATCGTGCCGGTCAACTGGGCGAGCGGCATCGACATCAGGAGCGGGCGGCCGGTCGAGAATCCGGCGGCGCGCTATCCCGGCGGGAAACCGGCCATCGTCTATCCCTCCCCCTTCGGCGCGCATAATATCGAGGCGATGTCGTTCAATCCGGGGACGGGGCTGGTCTACATCCCGACCATGGATCAGGGGCGGGTCTATATCGATCCGGCCGAGCCGTTGCAGGGCTGGAAGCATCTGGACGGCCAGCGGATCAGTGTCGGCACGGGCGCGCCGCCTGCGGGCGTGGCGCCGGACCGGCCCGCGACCAGCTTCCTGCTGGCCTGGAATCCGGTGACGCAGAGCGAGGCATGGCGCGTGCCCATGCCCGGCATCAGAGGCGGCGGCGGCACCGCGACGACGGCGGGCAATCTGCTGTTCCAGGGCAATGCGGCGGGCAGGTTCGTCGCCTATGCGGCGAACAGCGGCAGGCCGCTCTGGTCCTTCGACGCGCAGACGGCGGTGATGGCGCAGCCGATCACCTACAGAGCGCGTGGGCGGCAATATGTGACGGTGATCGCCGGTTCCCGCTTCCCCAGCGCCACCGGCATGGGGCGGGATTGGAATTATCGCACGCAGCAATGGCGCGTCCTGACCTTCTCGCTCGATGGCAAGGCCAGCCTGCCGCCAGTGCAGCCGGTGGAAACGCCGGTGATCGACATGCCGGATTTCGCCGTCGATCCCGCCAAGGCCGTCATCGGCGCGGGCGTGTTCGGTCAGCGTTGTTCCATCTGCCATGGCGCCAATGCCGTGTCGGGCGGCGCAGCCCCTGACCTGCTGCAATCGGGCGTGCCGATCGACAAGGGCAGTTTCGAGGAGGTGCTGCACAAGGGCATTTTGCGTGAGCGGGGCATGCCGCGCTTCGAGGAACTGACCGACGCAGAGATCGAAGGTCTTCAACATTATTTCCGCCAACGCGCTCGTGAAGTGCTGGCTGCGCAAGCCGCAGGCAAGCCGGGCGCCCAGACACATAGAGGCTTGAATGAAGGTCAATGACGTCGTCACCTATGAGGTGGACGGTCCCATCGCGGTCATCACGGTCAATTCGCCGCCGGTGAACGCGCTCTCCAACGCCGTGCGGCAGGGCGTCGCGGGCGCGGTGCAGACAGCCATCGGGGATAGTGGCGTGGGCGCCATGGTGCTGATCTGCGAGGGGCGCACCTTCTTCGCCGGGGCGGACATCACCGAATTCGGCAAGCCGCAGGTCGAACCCTCGCTGCGCAACCTGCAACTGATCGTGGAGAATGCGACCAAACCGGTGATCGCCGCGATCCATGGCACGGCGCTGGGCGGCGGGCTGGAGCTGGCGCTGGTGGCGCATTATCGCATCGCCGTGCCTTCGGCCAAATGCGGGTTGCCGGAGGTCAATCTGGGCCTGCTGCCCGGTGCTGGCGGCACGCAGCGTCTGCCGCGCATTGTCGGGGTGGAAAAGGCGCTGGACCTCATCACGTCCGGCGCTCCCGTCGGTGCAAAGGCCGCGAAGGAGATGGGGCTGGTCGATGAACTGGCGGCGGAGGGCAGTCTGCGCGCCGACGCCATCGGCTTCGCCCAGCGCGTTCTGGACGAGGGGCGCCCGCTGCTCAAGGTCCGCGACCGCAGCGAGAAACTGGACGAAGCGCGCGGCAAGCCGGAAATCTTCGCGGACTTCCGCAAGGCCAATGCGAAGAAATTCCGGGGCTTCAAGGCGCCGGAGCATATCATCCGCTGCATCGAGGCCGCGCTGGAGAAGCCCTTTGACGAAGGCATGGCCTATGAGCGCGAACTGTTCAACGAGCTTCAGGCCGACAGCCAGTCCGCCGCCCAGCGCCATGTCTTTTTCGCGGAGCGGCAGGCGGCCAAGATCGTGGGGCTTGCCGCCGACACGCCGACCCTGCCCATCGCCAAGGTCGGCGTGATCGGCGCGGGCACCATGGGCGGCGGCATTGCGATGAACTTCGCCAATGTCGGCATCCCCGTGACCATCGTCGAGGCGAAGCAGGAAGCGCTCGACCGCGGCCTAAAGATCATTCGCGGCAATTATGAAACCACCGCGAAGAAGGGCAAGATGAAGCCTGAGGATGTCGACACCCGCATGGGCCTGCTGACCGGATCGGTGGCGATGGAGGATCTGGCCGACTGCGACCTGATCATCGAGGCGGTGTTCGAGAATCTGGAGGTCAAGCGCGAGGTGTTCGCCAAGCTCGACAGGATCGCCAGGCTGGGCGCGATTCTGGCCACCAACACCAGCTATCTCGACATTGACGACATCGCCGCCGCTACGTCCCGGCCGGAGAGCGTGGTCGGGCTGCACTTCTTCTCACCCGCCAATGTGATGAAGCTGCTGGAGGTCGTTCGCACCAAGGACACCAGGCCCGAGATCATCGTGACCGCGATGAAGCTCGCCAAGACCATCGGGAAGATCGGCGTGCTGGTGGGCAATGGCTTCGGCTTTGTGGGCAACCGCATATTGGCTGCGCGCAACACTCAGGCGGATCGGTTGGTGTTGGAAGGCGCGACGCCCTGGGCGGTCGACAAGGTGCTCTATGACTTCGGCTTTGCCATGGGGCATTTCCAGATGCGCGATCTGGTGGGGCTGGATGTCGGCTGGAACCGGGAGGCGACCAGTTCCGCCAATGTGCGGGAAATCCTCAACGAGATGGGCCGCCATGGGCAGAAGACGAAGGGCGGCTATTATGATTATGACGAGAACCGCAGGCAGACGCCCTCCACCGTCGCTATGCAGGTCATCGAGGATTTCGCCGCGAAACAGGGCATCGTCCGACGCGCAGTGAGCGACGAGGAAATCCACGACCGTATCCTGTTCGCCATGGTGAATGAGGGGGCGCGGATTCTGGACGAAGGCATCGCATCGCGGGCGTCGGACATCGATATTGTCTGGATCACGGGTTATGGCTGGCCGAAATATCGTGGCGGGCCGATGTTCTGGGCTGATTTGCAGGGTCTGCCGGTCGTTCTCGAAAAACTGAAGGCGCTGGAGGCCGCGCATGGCGAAGCGTTCAGCCCCTCCCCGCTGATCGAGCGGCTGGTGGCGCAGGGCAAGGGGTTCAAGGACGCATGACGCTTCAGAAGGGCCTTGGAGGCAACCGTATCGCCATCACCGGGGTCGGTGAAACCCCCTTCCTGCGCAAAGGCGAGGAAGGGGTCATGAAGATGATGACCCGCGCCAGCCTGGCGGCGATTGCCGATGCGGGCCTGACGCCGAAGGACATAGACGGCTATATCTCCAACAAATATGCGGGGCATGGGTCGGACGAGGTCGCCTTTGCGATCGGGGCTGGCGAGAAGCGCTTTTGCGCCACCACCGACAGCGTGGGCGGCACGGCGACATCGGGGCAGGCTCTGCAACTGGCGCAGATGGCGATCGAGGCGGGTTTGGCCCGGCATGTGCTGGTGCCCTATGCGATCCAGTCGACCAAGCCGGGCGGCGTCTATGGCTTCCATGCGCGGGAGCCGCAGAAGGCCGGGATCGAAATGCCGGTCGGCTTCTTTGGCCAGCCCACTTATTTCGCGACCATGGCTAACCGCTATGCCCATGAATATGGCATGACGGAGGAGGAGCAGGCATCCATCCCCATGACCTATCGCGCCTGGGCGGTGCTGACGCCGAGCGCGCAGCGGCGTGATCCGATGGACCTCGAAGCCTATCGCCAGTCGCCCATGATCTCGACGCCTTTGCGGGCGGCGGATTGCTGCCTCACCACCGATGGCGGCGGCGCCTATGTGGTGAGCGCCATTGAGGAAGCGCGGGACATGCCGCATCCGGTTGTGAGCGTGCAGGGGCTGGGGCTGGGCTTCAACAACTGGCCGCAGGGGGTGCTGTTCACCCAGACGCCCTGCACCTATGACTTTCCCGGCGAGGTTTCCGCGAAGCTCGCTTATGCCATGGCGGGCTGCGATCCCAAGGATCTAGACCTCGCGCAGATTTATGACGGCTTCACCATCTCCGCGCTGGTGCAGACGGAGATGCTGGGCCTGTGCGAGCGGGGCGACGGGCCACGCTTCTATGCGGCGGGGCATGGGATGCCGGGCGGGCGGATGCCGATCAACACCAGCGGCGGGCATATGTCGGGCGGCTATGTGCCGGGCATGAACCTGCTGATCGAGGCCGTGCGGCAGTTGCGCGGGCGAGAGGGCGAGCGGCAGGTGCCGGACGCGAAGCTCTGCGCCATCGCGGGGCTTGGCGGCAACAATCATTCCACCACCATATTGGCGCGGAGCTGATCCATGGGCATTCCGATACATCCTCCCAAGATCGAAGACCCGCTGTTCCAGGGCTATTATGACGGGCTGGAAGCGGGGGAACTGCGCATCACCGCCGACGCCGGGACGGGGGAATGGATATGGTATCCGCCCGAGGTCATTCCCGGAAAGCCCGACGCCGTGCTGGAATGGCGGCCGGTTTCGCCGGAGGGCAGCGCTTACACCTTCACCACCGTGATACGCAGCCTGCTGCCGGGCGATCATAAGGCGGAGGTGCCCTTCACCGTCGTTCTGTTCGAGCCGGACGATGCGCCGGGCGTGCGGGTGCCGGGGCTGCTGGTTGGCGCTGAGGGCGTGGAACCGCGCTGCGGGATGCGGTTGAGGTTCCAGCCCGTGCAGGCGGGGGATCACAAGATCGCCGGCTTTGCGCCCATTGGGTGAGGAGAGCATGGTGAAACAAGCTTCCCTCACCCCCGTTCGGGCTGATGGCTTGTCCAAACTCGCTCTCGGGCGTCGCGAGATATTATTGGGTGGGGCAAGCATGGCTCTCACCAGTTGCGTGCCATCAACAGGAATTGGACGAGCCCTACCTCTAAAACCTCTCGCTCTCAACGATTTCACACTCGTGCGCGGCAGTCTGGACGCGCCCGAAGGCATAGCGAGCAGCCCCGATGGGCGCCTGTTCATCTCCAATGGGGGTGGGGCCATCGGCGTGCTGGAGCGGGACGGAACGCTGCGCCAGATCGGCAAGGCGCTGGCGCCCAATGGCGTGGCGGTCGACCGGGAGGGCCGCGTCATCGTCGCCAATATGGGCCTGCTCAACAAGGGGCCGGGGCCATTGCAGCGGATCGATGTCGCGACGGGAACGGTCGAGACGCTGGTGTCGGAACTGGAGGGGCGGCAGTTGGTCGCCTCCAACGGTCCGGCGACGGCGCGCAATGGCGACATTTACTGCACGCACAGCAGTTGGGGGCCTATCGGCAATATCGGCACGACCACGCCTGCCGGTTTCATCTACAGGGTCGCGGCCGATGGCAGGGCTTCCATCGTGGCCCGCAATCTGCGCGGGGTGAACGGCCTCTGCCTCGATCGTGAGGAACGCTTTGTTTATGCATCGCTAACCGCTGAAGGGCGCATAAGGCGCTGGCGGAGGCAGGCGGACGGATCTCTCATCGATCCGCAGGATTATGGGCCGCAACTGGGCGTGGTGATCCCCGATCATCAGGCGAAGGACATTCGCGCCATGGCGACGGCTGAGCGCGCGGATCTGGGTTATTGCGACGGCATCGCTTTCGATGCGGCGGGCAATCTCTGGGTGACGCTGCCCTTCGCCAATCGGATCGTTGCGATCACGCCGGATGGGCGGAAGGTGGATATTGTCCATGATCCCGAAGGCAGGATGCTCTCCAGCCCCACCAATCTCTGCTGGGGCGGAGCGGATTTGCGCGACCTTTACGTCGTCTCGCGGGCAAGCGGCGTGGTGGTGAAGGCGCGGACGGATATTGCGGGCCTGCCGTTGGCGAACTGGCCTGCGGCTTAAAGCGACATACTCCCGCAAAGGCAGGAGCACGTCGCCCTGTGGGGAAGCTTAGCTCGCCAGCTCGATCACGATCTTGCCCTGCACCTTCCGGTCCATCATCCAGCGGATCGCCTCACGGCTTTCCTCGAAGGAGAAGCGCTTGCTGACTTCGGGGCGCAGGCCGCCCTCCTCATACCAGCGATAGAGCTGCGCCATATTTTCCGCATGGATGTCCGGTTCGACACGGCTGTGCACGCCCCAGGTCACGCCGATGATGGCGGCCGTCTTCACCAGCGGCAGGTTGAGCGGGATTGCCGGGATCGTCCCCGCCGCGAAACCCACGACCAGATAGCGCCCGTCCCAGCCCATGGTGCGAAAGGCCGGTTCCGACAGCGCGCCGCCGACCGGATCGAAGATCACATCGACGCCGCGTTCGCCCGTCAGGGCCTTCACCGCCTGTTTGAGATCGTCCCGAGCGTAGTTGACCGTCTCGTCAGCGCCATGGGCGCGGGCAAGGGCGAGCTTCTCCTCTGTCGAGGCGGCGGCGATCACATGCGCGCCCATCCGCTTGCCGACCTCGACCGCCGCGAGGCCGACGCCGCCCGCTGCGCCCAGCACCAGCAGCGTCTCGCCCGGCTGCAACCGGCCGCGCTGGCGCAAGCCGTGGAGCGCCGTCGCATAGACCATGGTGAAGCCCGCGGCCACGTCGAACCCCATCCCCTCCGGGATCATGGCGGTACGGAAAGCAGGCGCTATCGCAAATTCAGCGAAGGCGCCTTCGAAGGGGATGGTCGCCACCCTGTCCCCGACGCGAAGGCCGCTGACGCCCTCCCCCAATGCATCGATGATGCCCGCCGCCTCGCTGCCCGGAATGAAGGGCAAGGGCGGCTGCCTCTGGTACAGGTTCCGGATCATCAGCGCGTCGGGGAAATTGACGCTGGCGGCCTTCACCCGGAAGCGGATTTCGCCCGCCTTCGGTTCCGGCGCGGGCACATCCGCGAAATGCAGTTCTTCCGGCGGCCCATGATGTTCGCACAGCAAAGCACGCATGAATCAGCTCCCTTCGAACTGCTGGCGCATCCTGTAATAATCGTCGCTCGGATATTTCTCGCTATGCTGCCCCGCCGGCCATTGCGCATAGGGGATTTCCGACGGGAAAGCGGGCGAGGTGTAATCCGACAGGCCGCGGCGGCGGATGATCTTCCACACACCGTTGCGCCGTTCCAGATCGTCGAGATAGCGGCCCTGGAAGAAGACATCCTCCTCGCCCGTGCCATCCTTGCGGTCGCGGCGATGCTGCGCGAAATAATAGCATTCGGAGAAGGCCTTATCCCCCTTCACCTCGACCGAGACGTTCGAGATATGGTGGCAGGCATATTTGAGCCCCGAGATGATCTTGAAGGCGAAACCCACGAAATCGGAGGATTTGCCTTCGAACTTCCCATGTTTATGCGTCGATTCCGGCCAAAAGAGCGAGCGCAGCAAAGCCTCGTCCGCCCGGTCGTTGGATCGGGCATAGGCATGGAGCAATTCGGTGATCGCCTGCCTGGATTCGATCACATCCAGACGCTCGGCCATGCTCATCGGCTTGCCTTTCCCTTTTGCGGGCGCGGCCGAAGCCTGACCCACCGCAGCCAGTCCGAAAGGAACGGCCAGCATGGCGGCCAGCGTGCCGCGACGGTTCTGTCCTTCCATGCTCATTCTCCCGGAATTTCCAGCAGGCCCGGCTCGGCCTTGAGCCGGGGCAGCACTTCCTTCTCGAACAGGCGCAGGCTGCGCCAGGAGACTTCGGGGTCCAGCCCGCCCAGCAGCGCGTGGAACGTGACCGCCGTGCCGCGTCCCAGATCCTTGAGATAAGCGAAACATTCGTCCGGCGTCAGCAGCTTGATATTGGGCATGGCCTTCAGCCCTTCGATCGTCTCGGCCGCGCTGTAGCGGGTCTGGCCGGTGCCGCGTTCCTGCGCCCATTGCGCATAGGTGTTGGTCGCATAGGCGACATGTGGCGCCACCAGCGGCCAGTCGCGATCCGGATCGTCCGAGACGTAGAGGAAGCTGGCGGCGGGCTTGCGCAGCTCCTCCGGCGGTCCGAAGCCTGCCTTTGCCCGCTCCTCCTTGTAGAGCGTGAAGAGGTCCGGATGGCCGGGGAAATATTGATAGCCGCCCTTGGCCGCGCGGATCGCGGACTTGTCGGTCGAGCCGCCCATGTAGATTTTCGGGCCGCCCGGCGTGGCGGGCGCGGGCGTCACGCGGACGGTGCGGCCGCGAAATTCGAAGGGCTCACCGGTCCAGGCACTCTTCAGCGTCGCCATCGCCTCGTTCATGATGGCGAGCCGCTTGCTGATGTCGCGGTCGAACATCTCGAACTCATGCGGGCGATAGCCCATGCCCGCCGTCAGCCAGATGCGGCCCGGTGCGATATTGTCGAGTACAGCGAGGTCTTCGGCCAGGCGCAGCGGATCGTGCATCGTCACCACAAGGGCGGAAAGATGGGCGACGATATTCTGTGTAGCGCCAAGGATCGAAGCGGCCTGGATCATGGAGGACGGGCAATAGCCGCCCTCCGCGCCATGATGTTCGGCCAGGAAGACCTGGGTGAAGCCAAGCCCGTCGGCCCATTGCGCCTGCTCGATCGCGGTGCGGTAGAGCAGCGGATGCGGCGCGCCGAAATCCGGGCGGTTCATGTCGTAGCGAAGGTTGAGTTGCACCTTGGCGATTCCTCTCTTTATCGTGTCAGGCGGCGGAGACGCGCGACTGGATGCGGCCCTTCACATCCGCAGCCTGCATCGCCTTGCCGCTGTCGATCAGCGCGTCGATCTCGGCATCCGAATAGCCGATCTCGCCCAATATCTGCCGCGTATGTTCGCCGAGGCGCGGGGCGGAGCCTTTGGCAAGGCCCGGCGTGCGGCTGAAATGCATGAAGCTGCCGAACTGGCGGACATGGCCGTACATGGAGTCGAGATTCTCGATCACGCGGTTGCTGGCCGTCGCCCAATCCTGCCAGAGCGCCTCGCGGACCCAGCTTGTTTCGCGGGCGATCTCGCTCGGCGCGCCGGCCGCTTCCAGCAGGGCGTGGCCGTCTGCGCTGCTCTTGTCCGCGAAAAAGGGCTTCAGCGCGTTCAGCAGCGCCGCGTCGTTGGCGGACCGGTCGCGGGGCGTGGCGAAGCGGGGATCGCTCAGCCAATCCTCATGCCCCACGGCCTTGGCGAGCGCGGCGAAACGTTCGTCCGAACGGCAGGAGATGCAGAGCCAGCCGTCAGCGGTCCGGTAAATCCGGTCGAGCGCGTTGAAGCCCGCTTGTTCCTTGTCCAGCCGGAAGCCGTAGACGACCTTCTTGTCGGCATCGAGGAAATGTTCGGACGTGGTCCACAGGCTGGAATGAAGTTGCGGGATTTCCATATAATCGCCCCGGCCGGTGACGGCGCGATGTTCAAGGCCCATCAAGATGCCCGCCGCGCCGAGGAAGCCGTTATTATAATCCTCATTCCCGAACACGGCGCGGGTCGGCGGATTGCCTTCGCCGCCGCCCTCATAGAGCAGGCCGGTC
The DNA here is from genome assembly GCF_019873065.1 of Sphingobium sp. PNB. Taxonomy (NCBI): domain Bacteria; kingdom Pseudomonadati; phylum Pseudomonadota; class Alphaproteobacteria; order Sphingomonadales; family Sphingobiaceae; genus Sphingobium; species Sphingobium sp. PNB. The sequence continues at coordinate 36,538 of NZ_JAINEZ010000024.1, read as the reverse complement.
CAGCCCGACACCAAGGGCGCGAAGCTCTTGAGCAGCGACTTCGGCCCCCTGGAGCCATAGCCGGGCAGATAGACGTAGAGCAGGCGCGGGTTGAGCTTCGACAGCGCCTCATAGCCGATGCCCAGCTTGTCCGCCTTGCCGGGGCGAAGGTTGTGCGTGACGACATCGGCCGTCGCCACCAGCTTCAGCGCCGCTTCGAGCGCTTCGGGATGTTTGAGGTTGAGCACGATGTCGCGCTTGCCGCGCTGCGCCGCGTCGAAACAGTCGGGCAGCGGGCGCATCTGGTCGCCGCCGGGGGTCTCCACCTTGATGACGTCGGCGCCAAGGTCGGACAGCAGGCGGCCGCCATAGCCGACCGCGAAGAAGGAGGAGAAGTCGACCACCTTGATGCCTTCCAGCGGCCGGTCGAGCGGCTTGCCGTCGGCAGCGAGCACAGTGCGGCGGGCGATGAGGTCCGCCAGCGCTTCATTGTCCGCGCCCACTTCCGGCGCGGGACGGGGCGCGGCGGCGGGGGCATTGGCCATGCGCACGGCGGGCGCGGCCTGGTAGATGGTGCCGAAATCCTTGTCCGGCATCGATATGCGCTGGCCGACAAACTCCACCTGTTCGTCGAGCAGCACTTCGGCGGGCTCCAGCACCGGCAGCGCCGCCACGTCCGCCGCCTGGAACATGGCGATCCATTCGGCGCGCGGCCGGGTCTTGAAGGCGTCAAAAATCTCGACGCGGGCGATATGATATTCCTCGTCGGTCAGCGGCACCGACATTTCCGGCGCGGTCACGGTCTGGATACGGTCGCCAAAGCCCAGCACGTCCATCGCCGCCTTGAAGCCGCCCTGCCCGCCGGTATGCATCTGGAGATAAAGGCCGTCCGCGCATTCGAACATGCCCGTCACCAGCCGGGTCTTGCCGAAACGGTCCACCGCGCCGGAATCGCCCGCCTTGATGTAGCTGATCCCCTCTTCCTGCCACCAGTTGTTCATCGGTGACTGGGCCAGCATGGCGTCGAGCAGCGACGCCTCCACCTGCTGCCCCTTGCCGATATGGCGGCGGGCGCGGATGGCCGACAGCGCGCCGATCACGCCGAGGAAGGCCTGCCCATAATGCAGCGCCGGATGGCCGAGATAGACCGGGCCGGGGCGGAAGCTGCTGGAGCGGTCGATCATCGTCCCGAGCAGCGCGGCAGCGAGGGATTCGCCATGGGGCCGGTCGGCAAAGGGCGTGTCCGAACCATAAGCGGTGAGCGCGCAGACCACCAGTTCGGGGAAATCGCGTCCCAGGCTTTCACTGTCGAGGCCGAGGGCGGCCGCATCCTTCTCTTCCAGCGCGTGGATGAAGATGTCCGCGCCTTGCAGCAGGCCGCGCAGCGCCTGGAGGCCGCCGGCTTCCCGCACATCCAGTTCGACGCTGCGCTTCGACCGGTCCCAGGCCTTGCGGCTGAGGTCGTGGGCGAAGAAGGCGCCGCCTTTCGGCTCCACCTTCAAAACGTCGGCGCCATGGTCCGCCAGCAGCATGGCGGCGATGGCGACAGGCATTTGGTCCGCCAGTTCAATGACGGTCAGATGATCCAGGGGACCGGGCATCTCATCACTCCTATGGCGGGCGCGGCCCGCTGCCTTTTTTGCGGAATTATCTTTATGGCTTCACATCGTCCGACGGATCGAAAAATGATCTCTGATGCAGAAAACACCAGTTCGGCCCCAAGCGCAAGTAATTTTGCACCATGGGTTCAAATTCATTCCGCCGCCCTGTCCTTCGCCATGCGCGACGGGTCGTAGCGGGGCCGGTCCATCTGGAAACTGTCGCCATTGCGGACATACCAGCCGCTGCCATGGGTCCGGCCGATCAGCTTCATCGCGGGCGTGTCGAAATAGACCCGTTCCCGGTCGGTGATGAACTCGTCGCGGATATGGGCCATCAGGATTTCGCCGATGACCACCGTCTGCATCGCGCCGATGTCCATCGCGGCGACCTTGCGGCATTCGAAGCTGACCGGGCTGGTGGCGATGCGCGGCGGCGCGACCAGTTCCGACGGCGCGGTCTGGATGCCGGCATAGTCGATCTCGCTGACGTCGGCGGGCGCGTCGACGCTGCAGAGGTTCATCCTTTCGGCGTCCGCCTCGCAGACGAGGTTCACGACGAACTCGCCCGTCGCGATGATGTTGGACGCGGTGTTCTTCAGCCCCCGGGACACCGGTTCCTTCAGCAGCCCCAGCGCAACCAGCGGCGGGTCGGTGCCGACGCAGTTGAAGAAGCTGTAGGGCGCGGCGTTGACGATGCCTTCGGCGGATTGGCTGGTGATCCAGGCGATCGGGCGCGGCGTGATGGTCGAATTGACGATCTTGTACCGCGTGACCATCGGAAGGGCGCGCATGTCGAACTGCATGGGTCGGACCCTCCGTTATTCCGCGGCCTTGGCGGCGGCTTTCGCGGCGGCGCGCGCCTTGAAGCGTTCGCGGGCGCGGGGCACTTCCTCGCCCGCCTGGCAGATGTGGCAATAGGCCAGTTCCAGCGCGTGGGCCGTCGCCAGATCGCCGCTTTCCGCCTGCTGGAGCAGCCGCTTGGTCAGTTCGGCGGCATGGCGATTGCCGTCACCGATGGTCCGGCCGAGCGCCAGAGCCTCCTCCACCGCGCTGCCCGGCTTCACCACGCGGCTGACGAGGCCGAGCGACAGCGCCTCCGCCGCATCCAGCGTCCGCCCCGAAAAGACGATCTCCGCCGCCCGGGCCCGGCCCAATTGCCTGGTCAGGAACCAGGCCGCGCCGCCGTCGGGAACGAGGCCGAATTCCAGGAAGGGCGCGCCGAAACGGGCATTGTCCGCCGCGAAGATCATGTCGCAGGCCATGGCGAGGCTCCACGACACGCCGAACGCGCCGCCCTCCACAGCCGCGACCGTTGGAATAGGCAGCGCCCGCACACGGCCGATGATCCGCTGCCCCATTTCCAGCCGCGCCGCCAGCGCCAGCGCGCCTTCGCCCCTTGCGGGCGGCAGCTTCACGTCGCCGCCATTGCTGAAATAATCCTCCGCCCCGCTGATGATCAGCAACCGCGCGGGCGTCGCATTCTCAAGCGCGTCGAGCGCGGCGGAAAATTGCTCCCACATGGCGAAGGACACGGTGTTCTTCGCGCGGGGCCGGTTGAGGACGATATGCGCGACCCCCTGATCCTCAGACAAGAGCAGCAATTCGGGGGTTTCGCTCACCGCGTTCATCTCTCTCGCTCTCCATTCCCGCCCTTTTGCCAGGGGCAGGAACTGACTAGCCGACAGCGCGCGACTCTTCAAGTAAATTTGCATCCATGTGCAAATTCATGCCGCAACCTTGGGACGCTGGGGCATCGGCAGGGCATCCATGCCGCGGTCGGATATGTCCTTGATCAGCGCCTCCACATCCTTGCGGGCCGCGCCCTTCAGCGCGCCCAGCAAGGATGTCAGATAGCTTCCGACCAGCCGCACGATGATCTGGTCGTCGGGAATCCGCCCCTGCGCCCAGTCGTTGATCGTCGCATATTCGAATCGCACCAGATCCTCGACCAGCTTGTCGACCTCCACCCAGGGCTGGAGCTGCTTCTTCGCCTCCAGCACCTCGATCCACTGGCGGTTATGGTGGACCGCGGGCGAATGCATCGCCGCCCAGATGTCATGATCGACATCGGAACTGAAATAGAGCGCCATGATCGCCTTGATATAATTGCGGATCTTCCGGTTCCGCTGCACGACGGAGATCATGCGCTCCAGATTGTGCTGCATCGTGCCGGGTTCGCTGGAATAGGCGATGCGGCTCACATATTCGTCGAAATATTCCTGAATCGCCGACGCGATCATCCGTTCGCGAGTCTGGAAGGCGTTGTAGAGGGTTCGCTTGGCAACGCCGGCGCGCTGGCCGATCTCATTCATGCTGAGCGCGGCAATGCCCTGTTCAGCGATAACCTTCCGGGTTTCCTCCAAAATCCGGCGGCGGCGCTCGATAATCGCCGGACTGGAATAGGTCTGCGGCCGCTCTCCGCCTTCCTTCAATTCTTCGTTCGCTTTACTCGCCAAGATCGCTCGCCTTCATTGCCCAACACTCATCCCAAGTGCCGGGATCATAGCGGGATTGGATGATGGTGCAAATTCATCGTCTTCATGACGCATGAACCCCGCCCCGCCCGAAGGCGAAGCGGGGCCGCCATACGCCCGTAAAGCGGGTGGGACCTGCATCCGCGTCACTTGCCCTTGGGCGCGGTTTCGCGCGCGCGCTGACGGATATAGTGCCGTAGCCCCTCCAGTTCCGCGTCGCTCAACTGCGCGAAGGCCCCCATGCCCCGCGACATCAGGGCGCCGTCATGCACCACCGACCTGAAGGTTTCAGCGTCCAGCGGCACGCCCGACTTGCGCAGGTCCGGCGCCGCGCCGCCCGCGACCATGCCCGAACCATGGCAGATGATGCAGCTGCTGTTGTAGATGCCCGCCCCCACTTTCGCCTTGTCGGCGTCCACCACGAAGGCCGGATCGTCCTGGATCGGTTCGTCCACGGGATCGACCCTGGGCAGCTTCCGGGCCCCGCCGATGGTGAAGGTCAGCAATCGCCGCTGCTGCTGGCGATAATCCCAATTGGGCGAATTGGCGAAGCTGCTGCGGAAGCCGGTGATGACGCTGACATATTGCCGGCCGCCGACCGAATAGCTGATCGGCGCGGAAAGTATGCCGTTCTGCGCCGGCCAGGACCAGAGCTTGCGCCCCGTCGTCGCGGAAAAGGCGTTGAACATGCCGTCATTGGTGCCCTGGAACACCAGATTGCCCGCCGTCGCCAGCGTGCCGCCGTTGAACACGCCCGGCTGGGGCACGGACCAGGCGATCCTGTTGTTGGCGACGTCATAGGCGACCAGCTTGCTCGTCGCGGCGGGCGGGACGAGGTTGGCGGGCGGAGCGCCCAGGCCGGTATTCACCATCATGCCGGGCTTGTACGTCCAGCCCTTCACATTGGCCGGATCGACGAAGACCCGGCCGCCCTCCATCACCGGGATATAGCTGTAGCCGGTCTTCGGGCTGAACGACATGGCCTGTATGCCGTGCGCGCCATTGGGGAAGGGGTACATCATGAACGGCTTGCCGTCGGGATATTGCGCCTCCGGGTTGATCTCCGGCCGCCCCGTCACGGGATCGATGCGCTTGGCCCAATTCTGCCTGGCGAACTCGCCCGCCTGGATGAACTTGCCGGTTTCGCGGTCGATGGCATAGAAGAAGCCGTTCTTCGGCGCGTGCAGCAGCACGGACCGCATCCGGCCGCCGATCATGACATCGGCCAGTTCGATGTCCATGGCGTCGTTCCAGTCATGGCTGTTTTCAGGATTGACCTGATAGTGCCAGACATATTCGCCGGTCTTCACGTCCAGCGCGACGATGGAGGAGAGATAGAGATTGTCGCCGCCGCCGGGGCTGCGGATCTTGATGTTCCACGGAAAGCCGTTGCCGGTGCCGATATAGATGCGGTCATATTTTGCGTCATAGGCCATGGCGTGCCAGACGGAGCCGCCCCCGCCCCATTTCCACCATTGCCCGCTCCAGGTCTTGGCGGCTGCCTCCATCGCCTTGTTCTCGAAACCCTTGGCCGGATCGCCGGGCACGACATACCAGCGCCAGGCTTTCTTGCCGGTCTTGATGTCATAGGCGGTGACATAGCCACGCGTCGGACTGTAGTCCGCGCCCCCGAAGCCGATCACCACCTTGTCGCCGGCGACCCATGGCGGGCCGGTGATATAGCCGCCCTCCGCCTCGTCCAGCGTCTTGACCGACCAGCGCGGCTTGCCCGTCCCGGCGTCTATCGCGATCAGGCGGCCCTCGCGGGTGGCGGTGAAGATCGTGCCGTCCTTATAGGCGATGCCCCGCGTGCCCCATCCCGCGCGCATCCGCCATTTGGCTTCCGGCTGACTGGCGACGTCGGGATCATATTGCCATAGCAGCTTGCCGGTTCGCGCATCGACCGCGTGAACGACGCTGAGTCCTACCGCGAAATAGATGACGCCGTCGACCGCCAGAGGCTGGGTATAGCTGTCGAAACTGTCGACATCATAGGACCAGGCAAGGCCGAGCTTTCCGACATTCTGCTCCCGGATCTGCGCGAGCGGGCTGTAATGCTGTTCCTTGTCGTCGCCGCCGAAGCTGGACCAGTTGGCCCCGGCCGGAGACGCGCTCTCCGCCGAGCGGGAAACCACCCCCGTGGAGAGCGCGAGCAGCGCGGCGCCCGCCGCCATGACCGTAAAACCTGCCTTCCTCATCGATCTCCCATCCTCCGTCGGGGCGCCCAAATGCCGCCTTTTATTGCACCATCGTGCAATATTGTGCCGTTGTCAACGCGACTCAGCGATTGACAGGACGGAATTTCCCCATTTAATATTGCACCAAAGATCATATTTAGGAGAAGGACGTGCGCCGCAGCGCCCCGTCATGACCGTCCGGATCGCAAGCCAGGGCCGCGTCGGCATCGTGACGCTCGATCAGCCCGGACGGGCGAACGCCTTCACCATGGCCATGCGGGAGGAAATCTGGCGCGCCTTCGATGATCTGGCGGAGGATGAGGATGTCCGCGCCGTCATCCTGACGGGCGCGAACGGGCAATATTGCTCCGGCGCGGATACCGGGGACATGGGCCATCAGGGCACGGCCGCCTTCCTGCGCCGGATGCGCTGGCTGCACCGGATGGTGAAAGCGGTCGCCGGCATCCGCAAGCCGGTGATCGCGGCGGTGGACGGCGCCTGCGTAGGCGCCGGCTGGAGCCTGGCGCTGGCCTGCGACATCGCCATCGCCACGCCGCAAGCGCGCTTCTGCCAGAGCTTTGCGCGGATCGGATATGTGCCGGACGCAGGCGCCGTATGGCAGCTCAGCCGGTTGGTCGGACCGATGCGCGCCAAGGAAATCGTTTATTCCGCCCGCATGGTCGACGCGCAGGAGGCCTTGCGGCTGGGGCTGGTGCTGGAACTGGTGGAAAGCGAAGCGCTGATGGCGCGTGCGCTGGAACTGGCGGCATCCCTGGCCGAGGGGCCTACGCTGGCAATCGGCATGGCGAAGCGGCAGTTCGAGGCCGCGCCGGGCCTGTCGCTGGATCAATATCTGGAACTGGAATTCGCCATGCAGCCGCTGATGGCGACGACGCAGGACCATCGGGAAGGCTTGGCGGCTGCGCGGGAGAAACGGCCGCCGCATTTCGGGGGCTCATGAAACCGATGTCGCAAGCCGCCTGCCCGCAACGGCCGCTTCCCCTTCCCGATCGGCTTTCGGAACCCTTCTGGGCTGCGGCGCGGCGGCACGAGCTGCATATGCAGAAATGCGACGCCTGCGGCCGGATGGCCTATCCGCCGGAGGTCGCCTGCCGGAACTGCGGCGGCGCCGGTTTGGGCTTCACGCCGCTATCGGGACGCGCGACGCTGCATAGCTGGACCGTGCTGCACGACCCGCCCTCGCCCGGCTTTCGCGACCGGCTGCCCGTCATCCTGGCGGTGGTCGAACTGGAGGAGCAGGCGCGCCTGTTGATGAGCGGCAACCTTGTGGACATCGCCGCCGATGCGCTGCGCATCGGCCTCCCCCTCGAAGCGCGGTTCGAGGATGTGACCGAGGACTGCACGCTGGTGCAGTTCGGCCCGGCGCGCTGACCATGTGGGACCATCGGGACAAGGTGGCCGTCGCCGGGCTGGGCTATAGCAGGCTGGAACGCCGGTCGGACCGGAGCCTGGCCGCGCTGACGCTGGAGGCGTGCGACGCCGCGCTGGCCGATGCCGGATTGCGGCGCGGCGATCTGGACGGCATCGCCACATCCCCCGCCATGCCGCGCTATGGCGGGCGCAAGGGCGTGGACGAAGGGATCGACGTCGTGACGCCCTGGTATCTGGCGGGATTGCTGGGGGTCGCTCCGGCCATCCGGTGGATCGGCTCCACCAACGGCATGGTGACGCAGAGCGTCATCGACGGCGCGCTCGCCATATCAGGCGGGCTTTGCGACCATGTGCTGGTCTATCGCGCGCTGCATGTGCCCGACGGGCGCTATGTGAATTTCGAATCGGCCCATGCGGTGGGAGGCGACCAGTATCTGGCGCCCTATGGCTTCAGCATGCCGCCGGCCTGGGCCGCCGTGGCGCTGCGCCGCTATTTTGCGCTTCATGGTTATGACCGGGCGGATTTCGCGCCTTATATCGCCCGGAACCGCGCCAATGCGCAACGCAACCCCAATGCCTATTGGCGAGGCAAGACGATCACGGTGGAGGATTATCTCGCCGCCCGGATGATCGCCGATCCCATATCCATCCTCGATTGCGACATTCCGGTCGATGGCTGCTGCGCGATGATCCTGACCTCCACCCAACGGGCGCGGCATTTGCGCCGGCCGCCTGCCTTGCTCACCGGCTTCGCGGCCTCCGCCCATCAGGGCGCGGGAGGCACGCCGATGAACCTTGAGGATATGTGGGACGGCGCGAAGGATGTGGCGCGCCGGCTGTGGGAGGCGACCGGCCTGTCCCCGGCGGATGTGGACAATGCGCAGCTTTATGACGGTTTCAGCGTGCTGGTGCTGACCTGGCTGGAGGGCATGGGTTTCTGCCGCGACGGCGAAGGTCTGGCCTTCCTGCGCGAGGGGCATGGCGATCCGGACGGGCGCCTGCCGATCAATACGGGCGGCGGAGCCCTGGGCGAAGGGCGGCTGCACGGCATGACCCAGCTTGCCGAGGCGGTCGCGCAGGTCACGGACCGTGCGGGCGAGCGGCAGGTGCCGGGGGCCTCGCGGGCGTTGGCGACGATCTCCAACGGCCTCGCCAAATCGACCGCCTTCCTATTCAGCCGGGATGGGTAGGACCGTTCGGGCGGGAATGTGCACCCCGCCGAAGTCATGCGGCCAGTCGCCGCCATTGATGAAGACGGTGAAGCCCGATCGCCGGAAGCGCATGGCCAGGCAGCGGCGATCTGGGTCTTCCCATTGCGCGACGGTCATCGGCTGTCCCCGCTCGTCGAGCCACTCGACGTCCGTTTCCGAGAGCCAGCCCGTGTCGCTGAAGTCCGGCGTCGACGCCCGCATGTCGGCAAGCGCGAACGCATGCGCCTCTATGTCCCGGTCGCGGCCCTGCCAGTCGACCCAGCCGATTGCATTATCCTGCGCATAGGCGTTGTTGTTGCCCTGCTGCGTCCGGCCGAACTCGTCGCCTGCGGTAAGCATGATCGCGCCGCGCGAACAGAACAGCGTGCCGAGCAGCGCCTTGATGTCGCGCCGCCGCGCTGCCCGAATGGCCCGATCGGCGGTCGCGCCCTCGATGCCGTTGTTCCAGCTGAAATTTTCGCCATGGCCATCGCGGTTCTGCTCGCCATTGGCTTCGTTGTGGCGATGGTCATAGGCGGTCACATCCGCCAGCGTGAAGCCGTCATGGGCGGCCAGAAAATTGACGGTGCGCGTTGCCGGATCGGCATGGAAAATGTCGGACGATCCCGCGATGCGGGTCGCAAGCGCGCCGGTCATGCCGCGATCCCCGCGCCAGAAGCGGCGCATATCGTCGCGATAGCGGTCGTTCCATTCCAGCCAGCGCGCCCCGAAACGGCCGAGCTGATAACCGCCGGGGCCGATGTCCCACGGTTCCGCGATCAGGATGCGGTCGGACAGCAGCGGATCGTCGCGCATGGCCCTCAGCAATGGCGCCTCGCTGTCGAAACCCGTCGACAGGCGCCCCAGCGCGGGAGCGAGGTCGAAGCGGAAGCCGTCGACTCCCGCTACGCCGACGAAATGGCGCAGCGACGCCAGGATCAGCCGCTGCGCGACGGGATGGTTGCAGTCGATGCTGTTGCCCGTGCCGGTATCGTTGATCAGGCGGCCATCGGGTTCATGCCGGAAATAGCTGCGCGCATCCAGGCCGCGGAGCGACAGGGTCGGGCCCTCGCGGTCGCTTTCCCCGTCATGATTATAGACCATGTCGAGGATCACGCCGATTCCGGCCGCATGCAGCGCATCCACCGCGCCACGCAGTTCCGCCATGCCGCCCGGCGCCAGCCGGGGATCGAGCGCGAAATAGCTGACCGGATTATAACCCCAGGCATTGCGCAGTCCCAGCGGCGCCAGATGCCGTTCGTCGATCCAGGCGTTGATCGGCATCAGTTCGATGGCGGAGACGTGCAGGCGGCGCAGATGTTCGATCACGGCGGGGTGCCCAAGGGCCGCGATGGTGCCGCGCTGCGCCTCCGGAATGTCGGGATGCAGCATGGTGAAGCCGCGGACCTGAACCTCATAGATCAGCCCGCCGGACTGGAAGATCGGCGGTTCCGGGGGCACCAAGGGAAACGGCGCGGACACCACTCCCTTGGGCATCAAGCCTGCCGTGTCGCTGCCTTTGCCGCGCGGTGCGGCCAGCATCGGATCATAGGCGAACGGCCGGTCGATGGCAGGCGCATAGGGATCGAGCAGCAGCTTGTCCGGATCGAACCACAGCCCCGCATCCGGATCAAAGGGACCGTCGGCGCGCAGGCCATAGCGGGCGCCCTCCCCCACGCCGGGCGCATCGACGGACCAGATGTCCTCGCCCTCCCTTGCCATGGGCAGGCGCGTTTCGCGATCCCGGGCATCGAACAGGCACAGCCAGAGCCGGTCCGCGTCGGGCGCATGGACCCGGAAACGGGTTCCGCGGCCGTGCGTGCCCGGACCCAGCGGCTGCGGGCTCATGCGGTGGTCCGGACCAGTGCGCGGAACAGTTCCGCATAGCGCGCCGCGCTGTGGGTCCAGGAGAAATCGGCGCGCATGCCGGCGCGCTGCATCGCCTGCCATGTCGGCCGATGCGCATGAAGCCGGATGGTGCGCGCAATCGCTCCATGCAGCGCCAGCGGATCGGACGGCGGGAAGACGATGCCGGTCGCCACGCCCGCGCCGACGGCAGCCTCATTGGCGTCGATCACCGTGTCCGCCAGCCCGCCGACCCGCGCCACCACCGGCACGCAGCCATAGCGAAGGCCGTAAAGCTGAGTCAGGCCGCAGGGTTCGAAGCGGGAAGGGATCAATATGGCGTCGGCGCCCGCCTGCATCAGGTGCGACAGCGGCTCGTCATAGCCGATCCGAGCGCCCACCCGCCCGCGATGCCGGTCCGCCGCCGCCAGGAACGCCCCCTCCAGCGGATGGTCGCCCGACCCCAGAAGGGCAAGCTTGCCGCCCAGCCCCACCAGATGGTCGATGGCGTCCATCACCATGTCCATGCCCTTCTGCCAGGTGAGGCGGCTGACGATGATGAAGATCGGCGCATCGTCGCGGTCGAGGCCGAACTGCGTTTCGAGGACGCGGCGGCTGGCGCCGCGCCCGCCAAGCGCCCGCGCGCTGAAGGGTTTGGCGATCAGGGGATCGGCGGCGGGATCCCATATGGCGGTATCGACGCCGTTCAATATGCCGTGCAGCCTGTCGGACCGGCCGTTGATCAGGCCGTCCAGCCCCATGCCATGCATCGGGGAGCGGATTTCGTCGGCATAGGTGGGGCTGACCGTGGTGATGGCATCGGCCGAGACAAGCCCCGCCTTCAGATAGCCCGTGCCGCCATAATATTCGACCCCGTCCACGCCCCAGGCTTCGGGCGGCAGGCCGAGCTGGGGAAAGACATCCGCGCCGAAACGTCCCTGGAAGGCAAGGTTGTGGATCGTCACCACCCTGGGCACGGCGTGAGCCGGCCCGAAGCGCATATAGGCGGCGGTCATCGCCGCCTGCCAGTCATGCGCATGGACCAGGTCGGGCCGCCAGCCCTTCACCCCTTCGGCCGCCATGTCCGCCCCGGCACGCGACAGGGCGGCGAAGCGTTTCCAGTTGTCGGGCCATTCGCCGCCGCCCGCATCGCCATAGGGGCCGCCTTCCCGCGCGAAGAAGTCCGGGGCATCCAGCACCAGCAGGTCGAGGTCGCCCAGCTTCGCCGCCAGCACCGCCGCCGGCGCGCCGAACAGCGCGTCATAACGGCGCAGCAGCTTCGCCTTGCCCAGGCGCGAAAGAACCGCCGGATAGCCCGGCACCAGCGTCCTGACCCCAATGCCATGCCCCGCCAGCGCGCCCGGCAAGGCGCCCGCCACATCGGCCAGCCCCCCGGTCTTCACCAGCGGATAGATTTCGGACGTGACCGAAAGCACCCGCATCGCCATTCCCCCGCCCAAGTTTCAGTCCGCCAGCCGTTCGATCATATATTGGGTGATCAGCGTCACGCCGCTTTCGGTCCGTCGGAAACGCTGCGCGTCATGCTCCGGATGTTCTCCGACGATCAGGCCGGGCGGGATGATCACGCCTGAATCCAGCACGCATTTGTGCAGCCGCGCACCGCGCCCGATCACGCAGTCGGGCATGATGACGCTTTCCGTCACGGACGAGAAGCTATGCGTGCGCACCCCGGTGAACAACAGGCTGCGGTGGAGCGACGATCCCGACACGATGCACCCGCCCGCGATCAGGGAGGATGTGGCGGAACCGCGCCGTCCCTCCTCATTATGCACGAATTTCGCCGGCGGGGTGACTTCGGAATAGGTCCAGAGCGGCCAGCTCCGGTCGTAGAGGTCGAGCGAGGGCACCACATCGGTCAGGTCGATATTGGCCTGCCAATAGGCGTCGATGGTGCCGACGTCGCGCCAATAGGGCACCGGTTCGCTCTCTGCGCGGACGCAACTGCTGGAGAAGCGGTGGGCGACGGCTTTGCCATGCCTGACGATGTGCGGGATGATGTCGCCCCCGAAATCGCGCTTGCTGTCCGGATCGTCCGCATCGCGCCGCAGTTCCTCGATCAAAAGGGCGGTGCGGAAGACATAGATGCCCATGGACGCCAGCGCCATGCCCGGGCTGCCGGGAATGTGCGGCGGGTTCTTCGGCTTCTCGACAAAGGCGGTGATCACGTCCTGCTCGTCCACATGCATGACTCCGAAGCCGCTGGCTTCCTTCACCGGCACCTCCATGCAGCCGACGGTGACGTCCGCGCCGCTGTCGACATGCTGCTGGAGCATCAGCTCATAGTCCATCTTGTACACATGGTCGCCCGCCAGGATGACCATATATTCCGGCGCATAGCTTTCGATGATGTCGATATTCTGGAACACCGCATCGGCCGTGCCCTCATACCATTGGCTTTCCGACACGCGCTGGCTGGCGGGCAGGATGTCGAAGCTTTCGTTACGCTCCGTCCGGAAGAAGTTCCAGCCGCGCTGCAGATGCCGGATCAGCGAATGCGCCTTATACTGCGTCGCGACGCCGATGCGCCTGATGCCGCTGTTGAGCGCGTTGGAAAGGGCGAAGTCGATGATCCGCGCCTTGCCCCCGAAATGCACGGCAGGCTTGGCGCGCCGGTCGGTCAACTCGGCCAGGCGACTGCCCCTGCCACCGGCCAGAACATAGGCCATGGCGTCACGGGCGATCGGCTGGTGTCTTGGCTGCATCGCCCTCTTCTCCTTCATGCTCGCGAGCGCTCGGTTTCCGCCCGTCGGTTTCAATAGTCCAGTTCCAGCATCAACGTTCCAAGCGGGGGAATGGTGACATTGGCCCATCCTTCCTCATCCGCGACGACAATTCCCATATTTCCCGCACCGCTGCCGCCATAATCCGCCGCATCGCTGTTGATGATCTCGCGCCAGCGGCCGCCGGAGGGCAGGCGCATCCTGTAGCCGTGGCGCAAGGTCGGCGTGAAATGGCTGATGACGACGATGGGCGATACGCCGGGCGCGCGCCGGACCCAGGCGAAGACCGAATCCGCCGCCGCGTCGACCAGCACCCATTCGAAACCCTCCGGCTCGCAATCGCGGGCATGCAGCGCCGGGCGGGAACGATAGAGGCGGTTGAGGTCGCTCACCAGCAACTGCACGCCCCGATGCGGCGCATGATCGAGCAGGTGCCAGTCGAGCGCCCGCGCTTCGCTCCATTCGGCCCGCTGCGCGAATTCCTGCCCCATGAACAGCAGCTTCTTGCCCGGATAGCCCCACATCATGGCGTAATAGGCGCGCAGGGTCGCGAATTTCTGCCAGTCGTCGCCCGGCATCTTGTGCAGCAGGGACGCCTTGCCATGCACCACCTCGTCATGGCTGAGCGCCAGCACGAAATTCTCCGTAAAGGCGTAGAGCAGGCCGAAGGTGATGTCGTCATGATGATGGGCGCGGTGCACCGGATCGCGCGCCAGATAACGCAGCGTGTCGTGCATGAAGCCCATATTCCATTTGAAACCGAAGCCCAGGCCCCCTTCATGGACGGGGTGGGACACTTTCGGCCAGCTCGTCGACTCCTCGGCAATGGTCATGACGCCGGCATGGGTGCCGTAGAGCGCCTTGTTCATCTGCCGCAGGAAATCGACCGCCTCCACATTTTCCCGCCCGCCCTGGCTGTTGGGAATCCACTCCCCTTCCTTGCGGCTGTAATCGAGGTAGAGCATCGAGGCGACGGCATCGACGCGAAGCCCGTCGACATGGTAGCGCTCCGCCCAGAAGAGGGCGTTGTTGACCAGATATTGCGCCACCTCCCGCCGGCCGAAATTGTAGATCGCCGTGTTCCAGTCGGGATGGAAGCCCTTGCGCGGATCGGCATGTTCATAAAGGGCGGTGCCGTCGAAATGGGCCAGCCCGTGGGCGTCGGTCGGGAAATGGGCGGGCACCCAGTCGAGGATCACGCCCACTCCCGCCCGGTGCGCGCCGTCGACGAAGCGGGCAAAGCCTTCCGGATCGCCAAAGCGCGCGGTCGGCGCGTAAAGGCCCGTGGTCTGATAGCCCCAGCTAGGATCATAGGGAAATTCGCTGATCGGCAGGAATTCGATATGGGTGAAGCCCATGCCAACCACATAGGGGATCAGCCGGTGGGCAAGGTCATCCCAACTCAGGAAATTTCCATCCTCGTCGCGCTGCCATGAACCGGCGTGCACCTCATAGACGGAAATGGGTTCGTGGCGCGGATCGGCCCTTTGCCAATAGTCGCGGTGGCGCTCATCGCCCCAGTCATGGTCGGGCACCGCCGCCACGATGGAGGCCGTGGCGGGCCGCAGTTCGGAGCGGAAGGCGAAGGGATCGGCCTTCAGCGGCAGGACCGTCCCGTCAGGCCCGACAATCTCATATTTATAGGCGCTGCCCACCCCCACTTCGGGCAGGAAGATTTCCCATATTCCCGCATCCTGCCGCCGCCGCATCGGCGCCCGGCGTCCGTCCCAGCGGTTGAAGTCGCCCACCACCGACACCCGCTGCGCATTGGGCGCCCAGACCGCGAAATGCGTGCCCCCCACCCCTTCATGGGTGATGAGGTGCGCGCCCATCTTGTCGAACAGCCGGGCATGAGACCCTTCGGCAAAATAATAATCGTCCATCGGCCCCAGCACCGGGCCGAAGCTGTAGGGATCGATCAGCGTATATTCGCCGCCATCGGCATAGGTCGCCCGATAGCGCAGGGGCTGGCGCTTGCGCAGGGCAACCTTGCCGAAGAACAGCCCTGCCGGATGGACCCGGTCCAGCGTGCCCGCGGCCTTGCCGTCCAGCCTATAAGCATCGACCCTCACCGCATCGGGCAGGAAGACGCAGGCGGTGAAGCCCTTTTCCGCCGGATGGACGCCAAGCGTCGCGAACGGATCGTCCTCCCGCCCCTCCAGCAGGCGGGCGATCTGTTCCGGGGTCAAGCCCACGCTAGTTCCGGCCTCGCGTCAAACCGGCACCTTCCAGATGTCCGTCGCATATTCCCTGATCGTGCGGTCGGACGAGAACCAGCCCATGCGCGCGACATTGTGGATCGCCTTGCGCGCCCACAGCGTCTGGTCCTGCCATATCCCGTCAACCCTGCGCTGCGCGGCTGAATAGCTGTCGAAATCGGCCGCGACCATGAACCAGTCATGATCGTAGATGCCCTGCACCAGATCCCTGTACCGTCCCGGATCGTCGGGGGAAAAGACGCCGCTCGCGATCGCATCCAGCGCCTGGCCCAGCTCGCGGCTGTGGCCGATCACCTCGCGCGGGTCGTAGCCATGGGCGCGCCGTTCGTTCACCTGGGCGGCGGTGAGGCCGAAGATCACGATATTCTCCTCCCCCACATGGTCGCGCATCTCCACATTGGCGCCGTCGAGCGTGCCGATGGTGAGCGCGCCGTTGACCGCGAACTTCATGTTGCCGGTGCCCGACGCTTCCATGCCGGCGGTCGAAATCTGTTCGGACAGGTCGGCGGCCGGGATCATCATTTCCGCCAGCGACACATTGTAATTGGGCACGAACTGCACCTTCAGCAGGCCCTGCACCGCCGGGTCGTGATTGACCGCCCGCGCCACGTCGCCCGCCAGCTTGATGATCAGCTTGGCATTATGATAGCTGGGCGCCGCCTTGCCGCCGAACAGCTTGACGCGGGGCACCCAATCCTTTTCCGGATGCGAGCGTATCTGGTCGTAGAGCGACACCGCCTCGATGATGTTGAGCAACTGCCGCTTATATTCGTGGATGCGCTTGATCTGGATGTCGAACAGGGCCGAAGGATCGATCCGGGCGTTGACCCGCTGGCGCAGCAGATCGGCCAGAGCGACCTTGTTGGCGCGTTTGACGGCCAGGAATTTTTGCTGGAACGCGCTGTCGTCGGCGAAGCGATCCAGTTCCCGCAGCGCTTCGGGATCGTCCATGAAGCGGTCCCCGATCGCTTCCCTGACCAGTTCGAACAGCCCGTGATTGCACTGCATCAGCCAGCGGCGGAAGGTGACGCCATTGGTCTTGTTGTTGATCCGCGCCGGGTAGAGCCGGTGGAAGTCGGCGAACACCGTTTCCTTCATCAATTCGGTGTGCAGCGCCGACACGCCATTGACGCTGTGCGATCCGGCAAAGGCCAGATTGCCCATGCGCACCCGCCGCTCTCCCCCCTCGTCGATCAGGGAGATGGTGCCGATGGCCCGGTCGTCGAACTGGCCGGATCGCCGCGCCTCCCCCAGCAGGCGGCTGTTCACCGCATAGACGATCTGCATATGCCGGGGCAGCAGCCGTTCGAACAGCGGCACGGGCCAGCTTTCCAGCGCTTCGGGCAGCAGCGTGTGATTGGTGTAGCTGAACGTCCGGCGGGTGATGTCCCACGCCTCGTCAAAATCGACGCCGTGATTGTCGAGGAGTATCCGCATCAACTCCGCCACGGCGACGGCCGGATGAGTGTCGTTGAGCTGGATCGCGGCCTTTTCCGGCAGAGTGCGGATGTCGCCGAAATATTGGATATGCCGCCGGACGATGTCCTGCAGCGACGCGGAGGAGAAGAAATATTCCTGCCGCAGCCGCAATTCCTGCCCCGCGGGTGAACTGTCGGCCGGGTAGAGGACGCGCGTGAGCGCCTCCGCCCGATTGCTTTCCGTCAGCGCGCCCAGATGGTCGCCCGCATTGAAGCGGTCGAGCAGGATCGGGTCGATCGGCTGCGCTTCCCACAGGCGCAGCGTATTGACGCGCTTCCCGCGCCAACCCGCAATGGGGGTGTCATAAGGCGTGGCGATGACGCGCTCGGCCGGCCGCCAGCGCATCTGGTGCGGGCTGGCGTCCTCGTTTTCCGACGGGTCGACCCGGCCGCCAAAGCCGATCTCGTAGCTCGCCTCGCGCCGTTCGAATTCCCAGGGATTGCCGTGGGTCAGCCAGGTTTCGGGCAATTCCACCTGCCAGCCGTCCGAAATCTCCTGCCGGAACATGCCGTTCACATAGCGTATGCCATAGCCATAGGCGGGCACGTCCACCGTCGCCATGCTCTCCATGAAGCAGGCCGCCAGCCGCCCCAGGCCGCCATTGCCCAGCGCGGCATCCGGCTCCAGCGCGGCTATGATGTCGATGTCGACGCCCAGCGAACTCAATGCTGCCTGCATGTCGTCCAGCATCTCCATGTTGGACGCCGCGTCGCGCATCAACCGCCCGATCAGGAACTCCAGGCTCAGATAATAGACCCGCCGTCCCTGCTCCTCATAGGTTTTCTCCGTCGAGGCGATCCATGCATCGATCACCCGGTCGCGAATGGCGAGGATCACCGCATGCAGCCAGTCGTGCGGCTTTGCGGCGGTGGCGTTCTTGCCGATCCGGTAGGTCAGCCGCTCTACGATCTCATGGGCAAGGACCTCCGGATCGACCTGCCGGGGAGCGGGCTTCGGGAGGGTGGGTTGGCCTTTCAGGTTCATAAACGTGCCCCTTTTCGCCTTCGAGTCCGAGCGCGATGATGGCACGCAGTCCCGAGGCTCGCCAACAGCAAATTTTGCAGCGCAGCAATTAATCGGCGCGGCTTTCGATGATGGCATGGCGAACACCCTGCCTCAACTCGCGACGGACCGGATGGATGCTTGAGGGAAAATGCTGGGTCATGAAAATGCCGATCAGCCGCTCCACCGGATCGATGAAGAAGAATGTCGAGAACACGCCGCCCCAATAATATTCCTGCGTCCGGAGATCGGTCGCGAAGCCGAGGCCGAAGCCCACGCCCGCATAATCCGCCTCGCTGAACATGGAGGAGGACAGGCTGGCGAGATCGCCCCCGCCCGGCAGATGATTGGCATGCATCGCCGCGACCGTTTCCGGCTTCAGCAGCCGCACGCCGTCCAGTTCGCCGCCGCGCAGCAACATGCGGGCGAAGCGATGATAATCCGCCGTGCAGGAGATGAGGCCCCCGCCCCCCGAACGCAGCTTGAGCGGCCGGCGCCACCCGCTGCGTTCGCCCCGGTCGTAGAGCGACAGCGTGCCGTCCTGCGCCCATTGCCAGGCGTCCGTCATCCGCCCGGCGCGATCCTCCGGCAGTTCGAAGAATGTGTCCGGCATGCCCAGCGGATCGAAGATGCGCTCGCGGAAAAATCGCTCCAGGTCGAGGCCGCTCAGCCGCTCCACCACGACGCCCAGCACATCGGTGGACACCGAATAATTCCACCGCTCACCCGGCGAGAACTCCAGCGGCAGCGCGGCCAGCGCGGCGATGAATTCGTCGGAACTGCGTTTCTGCTGGAACTCGTCGAGGCCGAGTTCACGGTAGCGCGCGTCGATGGCCGTCTGCCGCTGCAAACCATAAGTGAGGCCGGATGTGTGCCGCAGCAGGTCGATCATCAGCATCGGGCGGCGCATCCGACCCTCCCCATCGGCCCCGACGGCGAGATCGGCGAATTCCGGCAATATCTTCGTCACCGGATCGTCCAGCGCCACCAGCCCCTGCTCCACCAGCATCATGAAGGCGACCGAGGTCACCGGCTTGGTCATGGAGGCGATGCGGTAAAGGGCGTTATCCCCAAGCGGCTCGCCGGTCGCGCGTGCGGCACCGCTGCGGACCGAGACGATGGGTCGTTCGTCACGCGACAGGAGCCATTGCATATGGGGCAGCTTGCCCGGGACGACATAGCGTTCATGAACGAAGGCGGCCTGCGCCTGCAATTTCCCGGCATCCATGCCGGATGCCCGCGCCGCCTCCACATCCACCTGCCCGATAAGCTGCATCGATCCTCCTGCCGGCCTGCCCGCTGCCCCTAGAGCAATTTCACCATGAGGGAAAATGCTCTTGTCTTTCGATGCCGCATTTTCCGAGCCGCCGACCTCAAACGGTCAATCCGGAAATGCTCCCGATCAGGCATGGCCGGAGGTAAATGGCAATATCCCATGGGCCGCTTGCCCGTTGCAACGCCTTCATCGGCCCATTATGGCAACCGCCTGATCCCACTGGACGCAAGCTCTTCATGGCTACCGGCCTATCCGCCATCTTCCTGAACAACCGGCCCGCCCTGCTGCGGTTCCTGCGCGCGCGCGGCGCGGGCGACGAGTCCGAGGATCTGTTGCAGGACATGTGGATGAAGCTGGAGGAGAAGGATCTGGGGCCGATCGCCGATCCCCTGCCCTATCTCTACCGCATGGCGAACAACCTGATGCTGGACCGCTATCGTTCCGCCACCCGCCGCGAACGGCGCGAGCAGGATTGGGCGGAGGGCGCGGGCGGCGTGATGGCCGACCCGTCGGAGGACATCGCCGTGGACGAACGGCTGATCCTGAACGAACGGCTGGAGGAGGCGCGCGCCGTGCTGCAATCCCTGGGGCCGCGTGTCGAGCTGGTGTTCCGCCGCTTCCGCCTGGAGGGCGTCGGGCAAAGGCTGATCGCGGAGGAACTGGGCGTCAGCCTCACCACCGTGGAGAAGGATCTGCAAAAGGCCTATCGCGCCATGATCGCCCTCAAGCAGAAAATGGATACGGAATGAGGAAGGCGGCGGCGTCTGGCTCAGATGAGGGGCTGACATGAACAGGGCTGAAGCCATGATGAACGAGGAGGCGCTCGGATGGGTCATCCGCACGCGCGATCCCGAATTTGCCGATTGGGAGGCCTTCACCGCATGGCTGGAGGCCGATCCCGTGCATGCGCCCGCCTATGATGCATTGATGGCGGCGGATGCCGATCTGGCAGAGATCGTTCCGGCGGAGCCGGTGACCATGGCGGCTCCGGCCAATGATGCGGGCGAGCGCGGCTGGCGCTGGTCCCGATCGCTGATCGGTGGCGGGGCGGTGGCGGCGGCGCTGGTGGCGGCCATATCGGTCGGCATGTGGAACCGCAGCGACATCTACACCGTCACGACCCGACCCGGCGAAACCCGCACCATCGCGCTGGACGAGGGCACCCGCGTCGAACTGAACGGCGGCACGACCATGCGCTTCGACCGGCATGACGCGCGCTTCGCGGCGCTCGACAGCGGCGAGGCCGCCTTCACCGTCCAGCATGACGCCGCCAATCCCTTCCGCGTCACAGTGGGCGACGCGCTGTTCGAGGATGCGGGCACCGTCTTCAATATCGTCCGCGCCGGCAATGCGACCCGCATCGGCGTGTCGGAGGGCGAGGTCATCTACAATCCGAAGGCGGAAGCCATCGCCCTGCCCGCCGGCCGCGCGCTGATGGAGGATGAGAACGGCCTGCGCGTCATGGACGTCGCCACCGACGCCGTCGCAAGCTGGCGTCAGGGCCGCCTCACCTATGCGAACGCCCCGGTGACGCAGATCAGCGCCGACATCGCCCGCTCACTGGGCGTCCGGCTCACCGCCACCCCCGGCGCGGGGACGATGCGCTTCACCGGGACGATCCGCCTGCACCGCGACCCGGCGCGCTTCTTTGGCCAGGCAGCGCCGCTGATGGGCCTCAGCGCCGTCAGGCAGGGCGACGGCTGGCTGTTGAGGGAGGGGGATGGCCCGCCACGCTGACGTCCTGTTCGTCGCCGCCCTCGCCATGATGGCCGCTTCGCCTGGGCAAGCGGCGGAAAGACAGCAGATCAGCATCGCCCCCGGACGGCTGGGCGAGGCGGTGATAGCGCTCGGCCGGCAGACCGGGGCCAGCATCGGCATGTCGGACCAGTCGCTGGCGGGCGTGGCCACTCCCGCCGTGGAGGGACGCCTGTCGGTGGAAGCGGCGCTCAAGCGGCTGGTCAAGGGCAGCGGCGCCAGCATCCGGCGTATCGACGCGACCACCTGGCGGATCGTCCGGACGCCGGCGGTGTTGCGTGAGCAGCCCCGCGCCCGCATCGCCCAACCCGCTCCGCAAGCCACGCCCGAACCGGCCGAGATCATCGTCACCGCATCCAAGCGCGACACCCCGCTTCCCCGCTATGCCGGGATGGTCGATGCGGTGGGCGACGACGCCTTCACCGCCGGGGAGGCGGCCGGAGGCACCGCCAGCCTGATCTTCCGCGTGGCGAGCCTCAGCTCCACCCATGCGGGCACGGGCCGCAACAAGCTGTTCATCCGCGCCATCGCGGACTCCGGCGTTGCCGGACCGACCCAGGCGACGACGGGACAATATCTGGGCGACATGCGCCTCAACTACGCCGCGCCGGACCCGGACCTCCGGCTCTACGACATGCAGGGCGTGGAGGTGCTGGAAGGGCCGCAAGGCACGCTATATGGCGCGGGATCGCTGGGCGGCATCGTGCGCATGATCCCCAATGCGCCCAACCTGGTGCGCGCCGGCGGGCAGGTCTCCGCCGGGCTCAGCGCGACGCAGCATGGCGATCCGGGCGGCGACCTGGCCGCGACGATCAACCTGCCGGTCGTGACGGAGAAGATCGCGCTGCGCATCGTCGGCTATGGCGTGCAGGACGGCGGCTATATCGACGATGTCCTGCGCGACAGGCATGACGTCAACCGCATCCGCACCTATGGCGGCCGCGCCGCGCTCCGTTTCGCGCCGGACGAGAACTGGACCATCGACCTCACCGGGGTCTTCCAGCGGATCGAGGGCGACGATGCGCAATATGCCGCGAAGGCGATAGGCGACCTCAAGCGCGCCTCCGCCGTCGCCCAGCCCTATTCGTCCGACTATGCGCTCGCCAATCTGCGGGTGGAGCGGCAATGGGACGATCTGCGCTTCGTCTCCTCCACCGGCTTCGTGCGCAACATATTGACGGAAAGCTATGATGCGACGCCTTATGAGATGGCCGGGGCGGACGCGCCCGCCGCCCTGTTCCGGCAAAGGAACAAGGTCGACATCTTCTCGACCGAAAACCGCATCGTCCGCGACCTGGACAATGGCCTGGGCTGGATATTGGGCGCATCCTATCTGGAAAGCACGTCGGATATTCAGCGTTCGCTGACCTCCTATGGAACGGCCCTGATGCAGCCGCAGGTCATTCCCGGCGTGCCGATGTACGGGCGGGGCATGGCCGCGACCTCGACCGGCGTGCACAACCGCATCCGCGAGGCGACGCTCTTCGGCGAAGCGTCGTTCGAACCCATGCGCGGCCTGATCGCCACGGTGGGCGGCCGACTGACCAACAGCCGCCTGACCGGCGAGGTGCTGGACCCCATCGCCCTCTTGTCCCTTGCCGCCATCGCACGCGCGGAGGCGCAGGCGAACCGGAGCGAGACGATCTTCCTCCCCTCCTTCTCCCTGCTGACCGACGCCTTGCCCGGGACGACCGTCTATGCCCGGTTCCAGCAGGGTTTCCGTCCCGGCGGGCTGGCTGTCGACGACCAGCATATCCAGCGGTTCCGCAACGACCGCGCCTCCACGGTGGAACTGGGCTTCCGCAGGGGCATTCCGGGCATCGATCCGGTCGCGGTCACGGGCAATGTCGCCTATACCAGATGGCGGGACATCCAGGCCGACGTCACCGACCGGATCGGCATTCCCACCACCGCCAATATCGGGGACGGGCGCATCTATACGGTGGAGGGGCGCGTCGCCGTGCGCCCCGCGTCGGGGCTGACGCTGGACGGCAGCATCATCTACAATGACAGCCGCCTCAGCCGCCCGGCGCAATTCCTGCGCCTGCTCTCCTATGAGGGGCAGTCTTTGAGCCTGCCCAATGTCGCCAATTGGGGCGGCCGCGTCGGCTTCGACTATCGCGCGCCGGTGGGAGGGGACATGCGGCTCCAACTCAGCGGATCGGCCCGCTATGTCGGCAAGTCGCGCCTGGGCGTGGGGCCGATATTGGGCCGGGAACAGGGCGACTATGTGGACACGGCGCTCAGCGCGGCGCTGACCCATGGGACGGTGCAATGGTCGCTTTCCCTCACCAACCTGCTCGACAGCAGCGGCAACCGCTTCTCGCTGGGCACGCCCTTCGACCTTAGCGGGGATTATGTGACGCCGCTGCGTCCGCGCACTGTCCGGCTCGGCCTGGATTTCGCCTTCTGATCCTGCATCGCATTATTTTTAACTGACGGGACAGGCGTTCCCGCGCCGTCTTCGCCGCATGCGCGCTCATCGGAAAGAGGCGCGGCACGCAGAGGAGACATCATGCGCAATCTACTGGCCTGCACGGCCATCGCTCCCGTTCTGGCCGCCCTGACGGTGGCCGATGCGGCGGCGGAAACCACCATCGGTTCTTCCACCACCACCGCCGTCCGCACCTCCACCATCGCCAATGGCGGCGCGGATGACGTCACGGTCAGTTCCGCAGGATCGATCACGCTGACCGGCGGCACCGCCATCACCCAGGACAGCAACAACAAGGTCAGCAATGCCGGCACGCTCAAGATTTCCGGCGCGGACGGCGCGACCGGCATTCGCGCGGCGGCGGGCACCAGCGGCAACATCACCCATAGCGGCACGATCACGCTGGACGAGGACTATACCCCCACCGACGACGACAAGGACGGCGACCTAGACGGCCCCTTCGCCAAGGGTTCGAACCGCAACGGCATCTGGGTCCAGCCGGGCGCGGCGCATATGGGCAATATCGACAGCAGCGGCACCATCACCATCCAAGGCAATCAGTCCGCCGGCATCCGCATCGACGCGCCGCTGACCGGCAATCTGTCGACCAGCGGCTCCACCAGCGTGGTGGGCGACAATGGCTATGGCGTGCTGGCCAATGCGGTCACCGGCAATGTCACCATCCGCGGAACGACAACCGTCACGGGCGCCAACAGCACCGGCCTTGCCCTGCAAGGGGACGTGACCGGAGCGGTCAAGATCCAGGGCACGATCACCAGCACCGGTTATCGTTATACTTCGCGTCCGAGCGACGCTTCCAAGCTGGATGCGGACGATCTGCTCCAGGGCGGATCGGCCGTGACGATCGCCGGCAATGTCACGGGCGGCGTCATCTTCGACATTCCACCGACGCTGGACAGCACCAAGCCGGATGTCGACAATGACGGGCTGACCGACGCCAGCGAAGGGTCCGCCGCGATCATCACCTATGGCTCCGCCGCTGCCGTGCGGATCGGTTCGGCCACGGCGGCCACGACCATCGGTCCGGTGGCTGCGGACAGTTCGGGCTACGGCCTGATCGTCAAGGGATCGATTGCCGGATATGGCGTCTATGACGGCGTCAGCGCCAGCGGCCTCGCCATTGGCGGGCTCGGCGGCAATGTCACCCTGACCAAGGGCCTGCTGGTGTCGGGATCGGTCGGCGCCATATCCTATGACAGCAATGCGACGGCCATTCGCCTGGGCAGCGGCGCCACGGCCGACACCCTCCAGATCGGCGGGGCGGTGAGCGCGACCGGCTCCAGCGTCGCCGGCACGTCGGCCCGCGCGCTGGTGATCGACGCAGGCGCGACGGGCCGCGCCATCGTGAACAGCGGCGCCATTTCCGCCACGGCGCTCAGCAGCAAGGATGGCGCTGCCATCGCCATCCTCGATTCTTCCGGCACGGTGTCGTCCCTGTCCAACACCGGCACCATCTCTGCGACTGGAGGCAAGAGCGGATCGAACGTCGCCATCGATATGACCGCCAACGGCAGCGGCGTCGCCCTGACCCAGTCGCTTGCCTCCGCCACGGCAAGCGTGCCGAAGATCACGGGCGACGTGCGGCTGGGATCGGGCAATGACGTCGTGACGATCTCCGCCGGCAGCATCGCGGGCAATGTCGACCTGGGCGGCGGCAGCAACCGCCTGGCGCTGTCCGGCTCCTCCACCCTGACGGGTAATGTGGCGCTGGGCGGGAACGGTTCCAGCCTTGGCCTGGCGGAAAGCGCGCAGATCAATGGCGGCGTGGATTTCGGCGGCGGCGCCTCGACGCTGACCCTTTCCGGCACCGCCACGCTCAACGGCGCGATCAGCAATGCCGGCAATACCGCCGTCGTGATGAATGGCGGCACCCTCAACGCCGGCAACAAGGGCACGGTCGCGCTCGCCTCGCTGTCAGTCGGCGGGTCCTCCGTCATCGGCGTGACGGTCGACACGGCCAACGGCACCAACACGCTCTACAATGTCGCGGGGGCCGCAAGCTTCGCCAGCGGATCGCAGGTCAAGGCGACCCTGACCAGCGTGGCCGGTTCGGAGGGCGATTATGTCATCGTCCGCGCCGGATCGTTGAGCGGCACGCCCGCCCTCTCCAGCACGACGCTGATCCCCTATATGTTCAAGGGCGCCATCGCCAGCAACGCCGCGACGGGGGAAGTGACGCTGTCGATCGCGGCCAAGACCGTATCCGAACTCGGCCTGACGGGATCGCAGGCGCGGGCCTATGACGCGATCTTCAACGCGCTGGACAAGGACAGCGCCGTTGCGGGCAGCTATCTTGCCATCACCGACGGCGACACGCTGAAGGCCAATCTGCAACAGATGCTGCCCGACCATGCCGGCGGCACGTTCGAGGCGGTGACCGCCGGTTCGCGCGCGACCGCCCGCATCCTTGGCGATCCGGGCGGCATCTACCGCACGGCTGACGGGCGTCTGGGCTTCTGGCTGCAACAGGTGGCGTTCGGCAGTTCCAAGAGCGTGGGCGACACCGCATCCTACGACATCAACGGCTGGGGGGCGAGCTTCGGCGCGGAATATCTGACGGGGATCGGCGCCCTGGGCGCATCCTTCGCCTATATCCATGGCAGCGACTCTTCGGGCAGCACCGACAATGCGGTGGATTCCGACCAGTTCGAACTGGCGGCGCACTGGCGGGGCGATTTCGGCCCGCTCCAGACCTATGCCCGCTTGTCGGCGGCCCATGTGGATTTCCGGGGCAGCCGCCATTTCGAATCCGGGGACGTCGTGCGCACGGCGGATGGCGACTGGTCGGGCAAGCTTTACTCCGCAACGGCGGGCGGCTCCTATGAGATGCGCTTCAACCGCTTCACCCTGCGTCCGGCGGCCAGCATCGATTATTACCGCCTGAAGGAAGACGGCTATGGCGAGACGGGCGGCGGCGCTGCCTTTGACCTGATCGTCGACGGCCGCACCAGCGACGAATTGACCGCCAGCGGCAATGTCACGGTCGGTTACGACTTCGGCAGCCTCAATCGGGAGGATGGCTGGATGCGGTTCGAGCTGGAGGGAGGACGGCGCCAGATCATCGGCGGATCACTGGGCGACACCACCGCCCATTTCGCCGGTGGCGAGGACTTCACCCTGATCTCGGACAAGCGCACCAGCGGGTGGACCGGCCGCGCCCGGCTGATCGGCGGCACCGAAACTTTCCGCGTCGGCGGCGAATTCGGGGCGGAGGAACAACAAAATCATGTCGCCCTCTCCCTCCGGGCGACGGTTAACTTCATCCTGTGACGTCCTAGCAGTGAATTGGCGGGCCACACCCCACAGACCCTCCCGGCCCGCCGATCCGCCATGACATGAGCCGGTTCCCAACGGTGTCATGGCTGTAAAGGAAGGGGCGCTGCCTTCCCCCGGCAGCGCCCCTTTTCGCTATCCCCCCGTCAGCGCCGCGCAAGAGCGGGAGGGGTTTCGAGGCGGGCCGAGGACCATATCTGCCGAAAGGCTGGAACGTCCCGATCGAAATAGAGAATGGCCGGCGCATCGAACGTCACCAGGTACAGCCTGCCCTTGACGATGGCGCCCACCGCTTCGCCGCTGCGCGACACATCCTCCATCTGCTTTCGGAAACTGTAGGAAAAGCGCACGCCCTTTTCGCCCAGAAATGTCGCAGGCTCGATGGCGGTCATCGAAAAGAGCGTCGTCCCAAGCGCGATGCGATAACTATTTTCCAGCAGCGCAGGAATATCGGTCAGCAACATGGTCGAGGAAAAGCGCGGCAACGGCCTGGTCTTCCTGCTCACCTCCCGAAACAAGGTCCGCCCGGTTTCGATACTGTAGAAATTGACGCCGTTCAGATCGTCACCGTCCAGCGTCCATGTCTCCGAATTGCGGCCGCGACGGGCGGACAGGCGGTTCCACTCCCGGTCCGGCGTGACGGTCAAGGTCGATTTGGCCACGGCAACGGGCGTCCCCGCCGGCATCAGGGCATTGCCGGCCATCAGCGGCTGCGCCGCCAGAACCGTGCAGATCACGGCCAGAAAAGATGAAATTCGTTTCGCCATGAGAAATCCTATTCGCCGGTCATCGTCTGGAGCATGGGAATATCGGCCGCCTGGGGACGCAGCCGGATGTAATTCTTGAGCGCATCCGCGCCTTCGGTCCGCTGACGGTTACGCATCAGGCACAGACCCAATCCGCGCCAGCCCTCCGCCAGGCCGGGGTCGGCCGCGAGCGCCGATCGGTAGAAATCGGCCGCCGCCGCCAGATCGCGCGGATTGCCGCGCTGGCGGTACAGTTCGGCCCGCGCGAACAGCAGGGGCGCGGTCCAATGCTCCCCCGCCAGCGACGACAACAGATATTCCGTACCGCCGAAATCGTTGAGCTTCATCTGGTCGGACAGAAAATCCGGCAGCCATTTGGCAAGCGCCGCCGAATAGCTTTCCGCGCCCTCCGGCTTGGCCGCGACATCGGCGGACAGGGCCGCGAGATAGGTCGCGCGATCGAGATTGGTCGGATGGGTGGAGAAGAAGGCGACACGATCATAGCGTTGGCTGCGCTGTTTGCGCCCCAGCGCGGTCGCATCCGCCTCATCCATGAGCCGCTGCCAGACATGCGCCGCCGCCTGCGCCGAATAGGGGGACTGGATCGCATATTTGAGCGAGAGCAGGTCGGCCTGTTTTTCCTGATCGCGGCTGAACTGGAAGAATGAGCCGACCGCCGCCTGCTGCACGGTCGCGCCATATTGACCCAGAAAGGCCGCCCAGGCGGCGATGTCGGTCGCTGAACGTTGCCTCCGGAAGCCTGAAAGGCTGTGTCGCAGTTCGAAATGAGCGAACTCATGGCCGAGTACCGCCGCCAGTTCCGCCTCGCTTCGAACCCGCAGCAGGAGCCCGCTCCAGACCTGCATCGTGCCGTTGGGGGCCATATTGGCGTTGAAGGATGCGACCCGGACCAGATAGATGCGCACGCCCCGACATCGGTCCTGACCCACAGCCCGGCACAGGACGCCAGCCACATAGGCCTGCAGGGCCGGGTCGTCGATGAGGAATTTGGAGTCGCGCAGTTCCCGCTCATCCTCATCGGCCAGCATCCACAGGCCACGCTCGTCCGTCCCTTGCGGCTGATAGGCCTGGCTGTAGGGCGGAAGATCGGCGGGCCCGCGGGCCGCCACCGCCGCCACCGGCAGAGTCAAGGCCAGCAGCGCCATTGCCCGCAGCAACGCGCCCGTCATTGGGCGGCAGCAGCAAGGCTGGGGGTGCTGCCGGGGAAATCCTCCAGCAACTGCGTTACGCGGCGGCGGGCGCCCTCCATGGTCCGGACATCGCCGCCCATCTGCAGGTCCGCATTGAGCCAGAGCAGGTCCCCGCTGGCAAGGTCCACCAGACCTGCAAAGCCCTTATGCTGGCCGGAGGTGATGCCGACGCCGCCCATGGCCGCGAACAGCTGGAAAATCTTCCGCCCGGTCGATCCGAACTGGTCTTCCGTAAAGATGAACAGCCCATAGCGCGCGCCCGAGCGGGCAGCGAGCGCGGATACGCCGGGCCCCAGCGTCCAGTCGAACGCCGCGCCTTCGCGCTTCTTCGTTGGCAATCGATTGCCGGGAAAGAACTGAAATTCGATCACCGATTGCGCGACGATGCCGAAGAGCGACTGATATTCGGCCAAGCTTTCGGCCTGCTGTCCCACAGGATCGGCCGAACCGACAATCTCATTGCCCAGACGCTGCTGCGCTTCCGCCAGGGCCAGATCCAGATTGTCCCGCGCCTGTTGCGTCCAGTCGGCATTGGGTTCGAACATGCCCGCGGTCGACTGGCTCCCAACGGTAACCCTGGGCCTGAACAACAGGATTTTGGTCGAATTCGGATCGAGCAGGAAGCCCTGCCGCACGGCGGACTTTTCCTGCGCCATGACGGCCGGCGACAGGCAGCCGAGCAAAAGGCACAAAATGGCGTGGCCGAACGCAAATCGCATGATGTTCCCCCTGCACACAGCCAAGTCCCCCGACTCATGGCGGCTGTTGCTCAAGGGCTTAGCAAAGAGAACATCTTAGGTACAGATCGAACGATGCCTGCCGGAACAGACATCGTTCATAATGGACCAATCAGGCCAGCGCCTTCCTGATCAACTCATTCACCACCTGCGGATTGGCCTTGCCCTGCATGGCCTTCATCGTCTGACCGACGAAGAAGCCGAACAGCGCCTCCTTGCCCGCCTTATACTGTTCGACCTTGTCCGCATTGTCGGCCAGCACCTTGGCGACCGCGGCCTCGATGGCGCCGGTGTCGCTGGTCTGCTTCAGCCCCTTTTCCTCAACGATCCTGGGCGCGCTGTCGCCGGTTTCGAGCATGATCTCGAACACCTGCTTGGCGATGGTGCCGCTGATCGTGCCGTCGGCAATGAGGGCCAGCAGTTCCGCGCCCTCTTCCGGGCTGACGGGGCTTTCCTCCAGCGTCTTGCCCAGGCGGTTGAGCGCGCCGTAAAGCTCCGACAGCAGCCAGTTGGCGGACGCCTTTGCGACCTCGCCCTCGCTCTTCTTCTGGATGCGCGCGCCTTCGGCCAGCAGCGCCTCGAACCAGCGCGCCGTGTCGGCGTCAGCGGTCAGCGTCGCGGCATTATAGGCGGAAAGACCCAGCGCCTGCTCGTAGCGCTGGCGCTTGGCGTCAGGCAATTCAGGCAGCGACTGGCGGCATTCCTCCAGGAAGGCATCGTCCAGTTCCAGCGGCAGCAGGTCGGGATCGGGGAAATAGCGATAGTCATGCGCGTCTTCCTTCGACCGCATGGAGCGCGTTTCATTCTTGTCCGGGTCGTAGAGCCGGGTTTCCTGCACCACCTTGCCGCCGGCCTCCAGCACGTCCACCTGACGGCTGGCCTCATGTTCCACCACGGCCATGACGAAGCGGACGGAATTGACATTCTTCGTTTCGGTGCGAGTGCCGAAGGGTTCGCCCGGCTTGCGGACCGAGACGTTGACGTCCGCGCGCATCGAGCCCTGATCCATATTGCCGTCGCAGGACCCCACATAGCGCAGGATCGTCCGCAGCTTCGACAGATAGGCGCCAGCCTCGGCAGGCGAGCGCATGTCCGGCTTCGACACGATTTCCATCAGCGCCACGCCCGAACGGTTCAGGTCGACATAGGACCGCGTCGGATGCTGGTCGTGCATCAGCTTGCCCGCGTCCTGCTCGACATGGATGCGCTCGATGCCGATCGTCTTGACCTGCGCATCGGGGTTCTTCTCGTCCAGGCTGATCTCGATCGCGCCCTCGCCCACCAGCGGGTGGTAGAGCTGGCTGATCTGGTAGCCCTGCGGCAGGTCCGCGTAGAAATAGTTCTTCCGGTCGAAACGCGACCATTTGTTGATTTGCGCCTTGATCGCCATGCCGGTGCGCACCGCCTGGCGGATGCACTCGCGGTTGGGCACGGGCAGCATGCCGGGCATGGCCGCGTCGACCAGGCTCACCTGCGTGTTCGGCTCCGCGCCGAAAGCGGTGGCCGCGCCGGAAAAGAGCTTCGCCTGGCTCGTCACCTGCG
The DNA here is from genome assembly GCF_019873065.1 of Sphingobium sp. PNB. Taxonomy (NCBI): domain Bacteria; kingdom Pseudomonadati; phylum Pseudomonadota; class Alphaproteobacteria; order Sphingomonadales; family Sphingobiaceae; genus Sphingobium; species Sphingobium sp. PNB. The sequence continues at coordinate 5,444 of NZ_JAINEZ010000024.1, read as the reverse complement.
CATGGACTTCCAGGCCGATCACGACCTCCCACTCGCCGGTTGCGCCCTGAATGCGATAGGTAGATTCAGTCATATTATCGTTCCAAGTGCCCAAGCGTGTCGTGTATTTCCGCGCTCAGAAAGTTTGCATCCGGTCCGCTCACTGGGAAGTGCTGGAACATCCGCTTGATGTACTCTTTCCGATCAGGAAACTTTCTCAGTTCGTTGATGATCGCGCCAGTTTCGAATCCATACTTGTTGGGTTCACCTAACCTTGTCGTTAAAGCGAGGAATTTTTCGAACTGCTCATATTCTTGCTTTCGATGCTCATTCCTTACGTGCTGCGTGGCTGACCAAGCTATAGCTGTCAGCGGCAGAACAAGACCTAACCACGCAATGACCTGATCCCAGGTATATACCATCTTACCACCACTTGTCCGGCCGCGCCGCAAAGCCCGCGCGCTCCTCGATCGCGAGGCCCGCGTTCAGCACGGTCTGCTCGTCCAGCGCCTTGCCGATGATCTGAAGCCCCAGCGGCAGACCTTGCGCGTCCAGCCCGCCCGGCACCGCCATCGCGGGCAGGCCAGCCAGCGACGCAGGCACAGTGAAGACGTCGTTCAGATACATGGCCAGCGGATCGGCCTGCTTCTCCCCCAGCGCGAAGGAGGCGCTCGGCGCGGTCGGCGTCAGCAGCAGGTCGCATTTCTCGAAGGCCTGGTCGAAATCGCGGGCGATCAGCGCCCGGACCTTCTGCGCCTGCGTATAATAGGCGTCGTAGAAGCCAGCCGACAGCACATAGGTGCCGATCATGATGCGGCGCTTGACCTCCGGCCCGAAACCGGCGGCGCGGGTCGCGGCATACATGTCCTGCAGGCCCGCCCCATCGGGCAGGTCGCGCTGGCCGTAGCGCACGCCGTCATAGCGGGCGAGGTTCGAGGACGCCTCGGCCGGCGCGATGATATAATAGGTCGGCAGCGCATATTTCGTATGCGGCAGCGACACTTCGACAACCTCGGCGCCCGCATCCTTCAGCCATTCGATGCCGCGATCCCACAGCGCCGCAATTTCAGCGTTCAAGCCATCGGGGCGATACTCCTTGGGAATGCCGACCTTCTTGCCCTTGAGATCGCTCGATAGATTGGCTTCCCACTGCGGCACGGCCAGATCGAGCGACGTCGAATCCTTGGGATCGAAGCCCGCCATGCTTTCCAGCAGGATGGCATTGTCGCGCACCGTCCGCGCCATCGGCCCGGCCTGATCCAACGAAGAAGCGAAGGCGACGATGCCCCAGCGGGAGCAGCGGCCATAAGTCGGCTTGATGCCGGAAATGCCGGTGAAGGCAGCAGGCTGGCGGATCGAGCCGCCCGTATCGGTGCCGGTCGCCGCCGGGCAGAGCCGCGCCGAAATCGCCGCCGAAGAACCGCCCGAGGAACCGCCGGGCGCCAGCGCGGCATTGTCGCCGCCGCCCCGCCGCCAGGGCGAGATCACATTGCCGTAATAGCTGGTCTCGTTCGAAGACCCCATGGCGAACTGGTCGAGGTTGAGCTTGCCGAGCATGCCCGCGCCCGCTTCCCACAGCTTCTGCGAAACTGTGGATTCATAGGTGGGCTTGAAGCCTTCGAGCATGTGGCTCGCGGCGGTCGTCTGCACGCCTTCGGTGCAGAACAGGTCCTTCATGCCGATCGGCACGCCCGAAAGCGGCTTCAACGCCTCGCCCGCAGCCCTCGCCCTGTCGGCGGCGTCGGCGGCTTCCAGCGCCTTTTCCGGCGTTTCCACGATGAAGGCGTTCAGCGCCTTGGCGGCGGCGACATTGGCATTGAACGCCGCCGCCACTTCACGCGCCGAAAAGTCGCCCGCGCGGAAGCCGTCGCGGATTTCCGCGACCGTCAGATCAGTAAGGTTGGTCATACCCAAATTTCCGTTCGCCCTGAGCCTGTCGAAGGGCCGCACTTCTCTTCAAGAAAGGACTGGGCTTCGACAAGCTCAGCCCGAACGGGTGAAAGATTCCCACTCATTCGATAACTTTGGGAACCGCGAAGAAGCCATGTTCGGCCTGCGGGGCATTGGCCAGCACCTTGTCGCGAACATTGCCGTCGGTGACGACATCGTCGCGCAGGCGCAGATGATTGGGGATGACAGCGGTCATCGGCTCCACGCCGGTCACGTCCACCTCGCCCAATTGCTCCACCCAGCCCAGGATGTTGTTGAGTTCGGGCACCATCGCCTCCGCTTCGGCGTCGGTCACCGAAATGCGCGAAAGGCTGGCGATCTTTTTCACGGTCTGAAGGTCTATCGACATGGCCCCGCCGCTACCACCCGGCCACGCCCGCTTCAAGTCCCGATCCTCCGAGACCTTGCGCACGCTCGCGGCTTACGCCAGACAGAAACAGTCCATCACTAGGGAGAGCAATCCTTGGCCCGCAAGTTCCTCTATGTCGTAACCGGCCTGATCGTGCTGGTGATCGCGGCATTGCTGGCCTATCGCATCTGGGGGATGCAGATGATCCGTGCGGTCATGGTCCCTCGGGAAGCCTTCGCGCAAATCGAACCGCTCCCCGCCAACGCCTATGACGATCCGAAGATGTGGATCGCCCGGCCCGATATCGTGAAGGACAATCCCGCCCTCTGGACTCCCGAAGGCGTGAAGGACGCGCCGTCGGCGGAAAAGGCGACGGTCTTCTTCATTCACCCGACCTCCTACATCACCACGCTGGGCGACGCGCATTGGAACATGCGGCTGGATGACCAGGAATCCCTCGCCACCGCGCGGCGCTTCGTGCAGAATCAGGCGAGCGCCTTCAACGCGGCGGGTTCCGTCTGGGCGCCCCGTTACCGCCAGGCCAATTACGGGGCGTTCCTGACCGACAAGCCGGCTGGCGAGCAATCCCTCGCCGCAGCCTATCGCGATGTTGCGCAAGCCTTTGCCGCATTCCTGAAAGCCAATCCCGAAGGTCCGCTGATCCTCGCGGCCCATAGCCAGGGGTCGCTCCATCTGCTCAAACTGTTGCGGGAGCAGGTCGCCGGCAAGCCGGTCGCCGACCGCATCGCCGCCGTCTATGCCGTGGGCTGGCCGATTTCGGTAGAGGCCGACCTGCCCGCGCTTGGACTTCCCGCCTGCGCGCGGCGGCAGCAGTCGCATTGCATCGTAAGCTGGCAAAGCTATGCCGAACCAGCCGATCCGTCGGCGGTGATCGAAAATTTCGAACGCAAGCCGAGCTTCACCGGCAGGCCGCACAAGGGCACGCACATGCTCTGCACCAATCCCATCACCGGCGCCTTCAACGGGGCCGCGCCCGCCAGCGCCAATCGCGGCACGCTGGATGCGCGGGATGCCGACAAGCCGACCCGGCTGGTTCCCGGCATCGTCCCCGCCCGCTGCGACACCAGCGGCGTGCTGATGATCGGCGAGCCGGTGGACATGGGGCCCTTCACCTTGCCGGGCAATAATTATCACGTCTATGACTATGCGCTGTTCTGGGCCGATGTGCGCGAGGATGCGAAACAGCGGCTGGCCGCCTTTCTGAAGAAATAGACATGTCCATTCTTACCGCCGACCGCGCGGTTTTCCGCGAAGCCCTGCCCCATGGCGGCCGCCTGATCGGGCTGGACGTGGGCACCAAGACGATCGGCCTTGCGCTGTGCGATGCGGGATGGTCGATCGCCAGCCCGGCCCATACCGTCAGCCGCGGCAAGTTCACCAAGGACAAGGTCGCGCTGGCGGCGTTCATGGAACAGCAATTGGTGAAGGGCGTGGTGATCGGCCTGCCGCTCAACCTGGACGGCAGCGAATCCCCGCGCAGCCAGGCAAGCCGCGCCTTCGCCCGGAACATCGCCGACCTCGGCCTGCCGATCCTGCTGTGGGACGAGCGCTGGTCGACGCAGGCGGTGACGCGGACGCTGCTGGAGGCGGATGCCAGCCGCGCGCGGCGGGGTGAACTGGTGGACAAGCTCGCCGCGAGTTACATCCTGCAGGGCGCGATCGACGGGCTGATGGCCGGCTTCTGAGAACCCCCTACTCCTCAAAGGCGGAGATGATCGGGCAAGGGCCTTCCTGCGAGGCATGGCATGCGCTGGCAAGTCGCCGCAGGCTGTCCCGTGCCGTCTCCAGTTCCGCGATCTTCAGGTCCAGCGCCGCCAGCCGCTCCGCCGCCAGTTCACGCGCCCGCGCGCGGTCTTGTCCCGCATCCAGCCGCAGCAACTCCCCGATCTGGTCCAGCGTGAATCCGGCCGCCTGCGCCGAACGGATGAACCTCAGACGCCGTGCATCCTCCTCGCCATAGCGCCGCACGCCGCCCGCAAGACCGGCGCCTTCCGGCCGGTCGGGCGTATCCAGCAGGCCGCGCCGCTGATAGAAGCGTATGGTCTCGACGCCGACGCCGCCCGCGCGCGCCAGACCGGAAATCGTCATCGTCATGCTTGACTCCGGACCGTGGTACGGACCCCATATGGGGTGCGAAGCGAACCTCTCAAGAGAAAGCGATGCGATGACAACAGTGGCCGCCTCCACCCAAATTCCGGGCAAAGCCGTCCTTTACCGCATGGTGATGCCTGGCCACATCTGCCCCTTCGGACTCAAGGCCAGATGGCTGCTGAAGCGCAAGGGTTATGAGGTCGAGGATCACTGGCTTACCAGCCGCGAAGAAACCGACGCCTTCAAGGCGGCGCACAATGTCGGAACGACGCCGCAGATCTTCATCGACGGGCAAAGGATCGGCGGCCATGACGATCTTCGCCACCTTTTCGGCCTGACGGTCGCCGATCCGCAGGCGAAAAGCTACAGGCCGGTCCTCGCCGTCTTCGCGGTCGCGGCCCTGCTTGCCCTGGCGACCAACTGGCTGACGGAGATGCCGCTCATCGGCATCATGACGGCGGAACGCTTCATCGCGATCTCCATGATGCTGCTCGCCATGCTGAAATTGCAGGATGTGGACCGCTTTGCGACCATGTTCCTGAACTACGACCTGCTCGCCCGCCGTCTTGTCCCTTATGGATATGTCTATCCCTTCCTTGAACTCGGTGCAGGCGTGCTGATGCTGGCGGGTGCGCTCGAATGGCTGTCGATCCCCGTGGCGCTCTTCATCGGCGGGATCGGTGCGGTTTCGGTTTTCAAGGCCGTCTATCTCGAAAAGCGCGAACTCAAATGCGCCTGCGTCGGCGGCAGCGGCAACGTGCCGCTCGGTTTCGTCTCCCTGACGGAGAATGTCATGATGGTCGCCATGGCGCTGTGGATGCTGGCCGCGCATTGACCGAAATCGGCTGGAGCGCGCCGCGTCGGGTCGGACGCCGGTCGCGCGCTCCAGATTTCTGATGCCGCAGCCTTTCAGGCAGAAACCGGTTCCCACCCTTCGCCAGATGCTGGACAGGCTTTTCCGCACGATGCTCTAGGCCGTAGTGACATTTTAGGGATTCACGACGGTTTGGATTTGTGATTCAAGGCTGGCTTTTGGAGGCTGGCGTGGAAGGCG